>JAKFUJ010000088.1 GCA_021732805.1 Betaproteobacteria bacterium
GTACGACCGCTACCAGCAACGAGTGTAGCCCGCAGCTGAAAATATACCGTAACTAATTGATTTTATTTAATTATTTATTTATAGGCGGTTGGATCGGGTAACCCAGCCTGCTCAAAACCCGTACGACGCAGCCGGCAGGAATCGCAGACGCCGCAGGCGCGCCCCGCCGCATCGGCCTGGTAACACGACACCGTCATTGCATAATCGACGCCCAGCGCAACACCGCGGCGGATGATGTCAGCCTTGCTGAGTTCGATGATCGGCGTGTGCAATTGCAATGCGCGTCCCTCGACGGCGGTTTTGGTGGCGAGGTTCGCCAATGCTTCAAACGCGCGCATGTATTGCGGCCGGCAATCCGGATAGCCTGAATAATCCACCGCGTTGGCGCCGAAATAAATGTGCTGCGCACCGCTGACTTCGGCGTACGCCAGCGCCAGTGCCAGCATGATGGTGTTGCGCGCCGGCACATAGGTCACGGGAATGCCCGGTTGCACGCCGGCAACCGGCACCGGGATTTTGTCGTCGGTCAGTGCTGAGCCGCCGACCGCGCCGAGATCGATGTGGATGACCTTGTGCGCAACGGCACCCAACGCCTGCGCGATACGCGCAGCAGCGTCCAGTTCGGAGCGGTGGCGCTGGCCGTAATCAATCGACAGGCAATAACAGTCATGTCCGGCCTCGCGCGCAATGGCCAGCGTGGTGGCGGAATCCAGTCCTCCGGACAGCAATACCACTGCGCGAGTGTTCATGTGTTGATGGCTGCTCAGTGTCCGGGGGTTTCGCCCCACAGCAACTTGTGCATCTGCAACTGCATGCGCACCGGCAAGCGGTCGCGCAATATCCATTCAGCAAGCCGGCGCGGCGCCAGCCCGCCGTGTACCGGCGACAGCAGCACCGGGCACAACGCATCCAGCCGGCGCTGCCGCAATTGTTCCCGCGCCCACACATAATCCTGCTCGTCGCAGACGACAAACTTGATCTCGTCATGCGCTGTCAGATAGTCGAGATTCGACCACAGGTTGCGCGCGCATTCGCCGGAAGCGGGCGTTTTCAGGTCGAGGATTTTTGAAACACGGACATCAACTGTCGACACGTCGAGTGCGCCGCTGGTTTCCAGCGACACCGAATAACCCGCGTCGGCAAGCCAGCGCAGCAGCAGCGGTGCATGTTTCTGCGCCAGCGGCTCGCCGCCGGTCACCGTCACATGGTGCGCGCCATACGCGGCCACACGGCTGAGGATTTCCGCAAGCGCCAGTGATTCCCCGCCGTGAAAGGCATACGCCGTGTCGCAGTAGCCGCAGCGCAGCGGGCAGCCCGTCAAACGCACGAACACCGTCGGCAGGCCAACGCGGCTGGTTTCACCCTGCAGCGAGAAAAAAATCTCGGTAATGCGCAGCGTGGCGGCAACCGCCGCGGCTGCGGGTTGTTCGAAGAGGCTCTGGTTCACCGCCCGATTTTGCCGGAAATCCGGCGGGACAGCACCTGCCGCGCTCAGCGCAGATTGGCGACGCGGCGACGCGCCTTTTCGGCGGCATCGGATGCTGGATAACGCGCAATCAACCCATCCATGCTTTTGCGCGCTGCGGCGGTATCACCGGCTTCGAGTTGCGAACTCGCAAGATTGAGCAGTGCGTCGGGAACCGAGGAACTTTCAGGGTAAGCAGACATCAGTTTTTGCTGGCTGGCGATGGCGTTCTTGTAATCGCGCAGATTGAAATAGGAATCACCGATCCAGTACTGGGCGCGCGGCGCCAGCGTGCTCTTTGGATACTTGGCGATGAAGGCCTGGAACGCGGTGATCGCACCCTGATAATTGCCGATACGGCGCTGTCCCTGGGCGCGTTCATAGACCTCGTTTTCGTCGCCCGCGACCGGCGCTGCGGCGGCCTTCGCCGCTTCTCCGCCTGCGGCAGGAGAGAGCGGAGGAGATGCGCCGGCCGCGGGGGCGCCGGCAGGGCCTGCCGGCTGCTCAAACCGCCGCAGGCGCTGGTCGAGATCGACATACATGTCGCGCTGGCGTTTGGTCACGCCCTCGATATTATTGCCCAGCACTTCGATTTGCCCGCGCAGACCGCGGATTTCTTCGCGCAGCCTCTCGATTTCCGTAACCAGCGCCAGCGCCGGCTGCGCTTTGGCATCGTCCTCGATTTTCGACAGGCGCGCAGCCATGCCGTCGGTCTGTCGACGCAATTCTTCAACCCGCTTCTGCTGATCGGCGATCTGCTTGCGGGCTATTTCGTCGTCAAACAGTCCCGCAACAGCGAGGGGCGCAAACAACGCACCGGCAGTCAATGCCAGTGCGCACAGAACAGTACGCGATTTGCGGAACCCCATACGACGAATCAGTCGTTGGGATAAACGAGATCAGCGCGCCGGTTCTCCGACCAGCTCGACTCGTCATTGCCGGTGGACTTGGGTTTTTCCTCGCCGAAGCTGACAGTCTCGATCTGGTCGCTTTGCGCGCCCAGCAACTGCATCATCTGCTTCACCGCATCGGCGCGGCGCTGGCCCAGCGCAAGATTGTATTCACGGCTGCCGCGTTCGTCGGTGTTGCCCTGCACGGTCATTTTCTGGTTGCGGTTCTGCTGCAGGTAACGCGCGTGGGCTGCAACCATCGGTTTGAACTCTTCCTTGACCACATTGCTGTCCAGTTCGAAATAGACGCTGCGTTTGGACAGGATGTTGGAAGGATCTTTCAGCGGGTTCCCCGATACTGCATTGGGGTCCAGCGGCTTGGTCGTCGGACCCGTGGACTGGGACTGGCTCGGGGGTTTCTGCTGGCCTGCAGCTGCACCGCGGTCTTCAACAGCCGCGCCGTCCTGTTCCTTGGTCGGGGTGCTGCTGCATGCCGCGAGTATTGCCGATGCCAGTACTGCCAGTAGTAAGCGTTTCATGATTCAGCTCCTTGTCGAATGGGGTGGTTTTGCTGAGAAATATTGACTTATTTATTGACCACGGGACTCCACGCAGGTTCACGCGCATCCCCGACATCAGCGGTGAAACGTTGCTTGACACGACCATCGCTGGAAACGGCGGCCAATATACCACGACCCCCCACCACGGTTGCGTAGAGGATGATCTTGCTGTTCGGCGCAAAACTCGGCGATTCATCAACGCCGCCTTCGGTCAGCACCTGCACCTGTCGCGTCGCAAAATCCTGCACTGCGACATTGAAACGACCGCCGTTGCGCTGGATGAAAGTGAAACTTTTGCCGTCGGGGCTGTGGTGCGGCGATACGTTGTAGCTGCCCTCGAAAGTCACCCGCTGCGGCGTGCCGCCGCTGACGGGTATGCGGTAAATCTGCGGGCCGCCGCCGCGATCCGATGTAAACAATATCGATTGTCCGTCCGGCGCAAAATTGGCTTCGGTATCGATCGCCGTGCTCTGCGTCAGCCGCGCCGGCGAACCCGAACCGTCGGCATTGATCAGGAACATCTGCGAGCCGCCGTCCCGGGTCAGTGTGACCGCGAGCTTGCGCCCGTCCGGAGACCATGCCGGCGCGCTGTTGCTGCCGCGGAAAGCCGCGACTGCCTGGCGGCCGCCGGTGGTCAACGACTGCACATAGACGATCGGTTTTTTCTGCTCGAACGACACATAAGCCAGCCGCGTGCCGTCGGGCGACCATGCCGGCGAAATGATCGGCTCGTTTGAGCTCAGTACGCTTTGCGCGCCAAAACCGTCGGCATCGGCGACGTGCAATTCATAACGGGTGCCGCGCTTGACGACGTAGGTGATGCGGGTCGCGAATACGCCCATGTCACCGGTCAGTTTTTCGTAAATGACGTCGGCAATCTTGTGCGCAGTCAGCCTGAGCTGGCTTTCGGTGGCGAAATAGACGAAGCCCGCAATCTGCGTCTGTTTGACGGCGTCCATCACCCTGAAACGAATGTCATAACGGCCGTCAGCAGCCTTGCTCACCGAGCCGATGACCACGGCATCGGCGCCGCGGGCGCGCCACTGCGGGTAATTCAGCTGCTCGGGTTCATGCGGCACCGGGTTCATGCCGCCCGGATCGACCACCTTGAACAGGCCGCTCCGGGCGAGGTCCGCCGCCACCACCGGCGTCAGGCGCTGGGCCAGGCCCTCTTCGGCGCGAAACGGCACGATGGCCACCGGAATCTGCGTCGCCCCGCCACCAACCACCTCGATGCGGAGCTGTGCTGATGCTGTCTGGATCATCAGAAACAGTCCGGCAAATAACAGTAATTTTTTCAAAATTTTCATTTTTTTGATTTTAGTGTCCTGTTGTGACCTTGGATCGGTGCCCGGGTTCCTGCTGATTATCCGAGGTGAATATTACTGAACGGGCCGGAACGCCATCGTTAAACGCCGGAAATAGCGCTGGAACGGCTCTCCTGTTGGCACCACCAGCGGCTGCGCCTTGCGGATGGCGCTTTCGACGGCGGCGTCATAGGCCGCATTGCCGCTGCTTTTGCTGATGCGGACATCTAGTACATCACCACCCGGCAGCAACGTCACTTCAACCTCAACTTCGGCTTTGGGGTTTCCCTGCACGCCTGGCGGCACCCTAACCAATGGTTTTACCTTGTTACGAATGCCGCTCATGTATTTGTCGATCTCATTCTGTGCCGCCGCGGCCTGCTGCGCCGCCAGTGCATCACGCGCTTTCTGCTCCTCGGCCGCAAGGCTCTTGGCTGCTGCATCGGCCGCCTGTTTCTTCTTCAGGACCTCTGTTTCCGTTGCCTGTTTTTTCTTCAGCGCATCGGCTTCCGCGCGTTTTTTCTTCTCCAGCTCGGCGGCGAGTTTTTTCGCCTCGGCCTCCTGCTGCTCCTTGAGCTTGCGCTCCTTTTCCAGTTTTTCCTTCAGCGCGATATCAGGCTTGGGCACGGGCTCCGGTTTGGGTAATGACTTGGGCGCAGGCTCCGGCCTGGGTGGCGGCTTGACCTCAACCTTCGGCGCCGGCGGCGGCGGTTCCGGTTTCGCGACCGGCGGCGGCTCGACTTTCGGCGGTGCCGCCGCTGGCAGATCGCGCCAGAGATCGACCACCACCGCGTTATCCACCTGCTTGTGCTGCCAGCTCACACCGAACACCAGCATGATCAGCAGCAGCACATGCACTGCGAAAGCCAGCCCGCCGGCGAGGGTCTGTTCGCGGGAATGGGCGGCAGCGGCATTCATCTAGTTGCGGGGACGCGCCAGCAATCCCACTTTCTGCACATTGTTCTGCTGCAGCATGTCCATCACTTCGAGCACTTCCTTGTAAATCACGTCTTTGTCGGCGGCAATGACTACGGGCTGATCCGCATTGCGCTTCTGTTTTTCGCGTATTGCCGCAAGCAGTTCGTCACGCGTCACCTTGCGCTCGGCACTGCCTTTGTCACGATCACGCAATGACAAATTGCCGTTTTTATCCAGCGAAACTTCAAGCGGCGCCACCGGCGGCGCCGAGGTCTTGCCGATCGACGGCAGTTCGACCTGGCCGGGATTGATCAGCGGCGCAGTGACCATGAAAATCACCAGCAACACCAGCATCACGTCGATGTACGGCACGACGTTGATCTGGTTCATCAGCCGGTGGCCTTTGCGTTTCTCGATCAGCATGTTAAGGGACTATGAGCAGCCACTTAGTGCACCTGTCGCTGCAGGATGTTGGAGAACTCTTCGGTGAACGAATCGAAGCGGATTGCCAGCCGGTTCACGTCCCCCGCGAAACGGTTGTAGGCAAGCACCGCGGGAATCGCCGCAAAGAGGCCGATGGCGGTGGCGATCAGCGCCTCGGCAATACCGGGTGCTACATGGCTCAGCGTTGCCTGCGCCACATTGGCCAGTCCGCGGAACGAATTCATGATGCCCCACACCGTTCCCAGCAGTCCGATGTACGGGCTGACCGAACCTACCGAGGCGAGGAACGACAGCGAAGATTCGAGCTTGTCCATTTCACGCTGGTAGGTCGCACGCATTGCGCGCCGCGTGCTGTCCATCAGCGCGGCGACATCGACTCCGGGCTCGCGCCGGTGTTTGGTGAATTCGCGGAAGCCGGACTCGAAAATCCGTTCAAGACTGCCCGCGGAATCGCGCGCATTGACGGCACGCTGGAACAGGTCCTTCAAATCGGCGCCGCTCCAGAACTGGCGCTCAAATTCCGCAGTCTGCCGATCAGCCCGGCGCAGCGTGAACACCTTGAGGAATATGTAATACCAGGAAAACAGTGATGACAGCAGCAGGATCAGCATCACCAGCTGCACCGGCACGCTCGCGCCGGTGATCAGGCTGAGCACGGACATGTCATTGGTCAGTGTGGCGTTCAATTTTTTTGTTCCCGCTTTTCGTTACCGCTTCTCATTCCCGTTTTTCGTTCCATCGTTTTTCTATGGTTGTATGCAATGCATCGGGCATGCGGACCGGCCTGAAAGTATCGCTGCTGACACACACCACCTCGATTTCGGCCCGCGCGATCTCCTCGTTCCCGCGCAGTACCTGCTGCAAAAACCGGATGCGGCTGCCGCCGACGTTAACGACTTCCACGGTGACCTGCAAGCTGTCGTTGAACCGCGACGGTTTCAGATATTTGATATTCACCGCATGCACCACGAACAACACGCCATCGGTGGCCGCCATCTCCGGTTGTTCAAAACCCAGCGCACGCAGCCACTCGGTACGCGCGCGCTCCATGAAGCCTAGATAGTTCGCGTAAAACACCACACCGCCGGCATCGGTGTCTTCGTAATAAACGCGGATCGGCCACGAAAAGGGTTGCGACACGGGCTTGACCGCCGTGTCGGCATTCCTTGCGGCTGTCACCACATTCTGTGTGTTTGTTAAATTATTCAATTAAAACAATTACTTATATAGACCGTTCTCATGGCGTCTGAGTGCCGGCATCCCACAGGTCCCGCGCCCCGTCCGCGCGCGGTTCAGCCAGTCCGAAATGGCGGTACGCAGCGACCGTGGCCACGCGTCCGCGCGGTGTGCGCTGCAGATAGCCCTGCTGGATCAGATAGGGTTCGAGTACATCTTCGATGGTGTCACGCTCTTCACCGATTGCAGCTGCGAGATTCTCGACTCCCACCGGACCGCCGCCGAACTTGTCGATCACCGCCTGCAGCAATTTGCGATCCATGACGTCCAGCCCGACAGCATCGACATCGAGCATTTTCAGCGCGTCATCGGCAACCGCGCGCGTGACCCGCCCGTCTGCACGCACCTCGGCAAAATCACGTACGCGGCGCAGCAAGCGGTTGGAAATGCGCGGGGTGCCGCGTGAACGGCCGGCGATTTCACGCGCGCCTTCAGCGTCTATACCGACTTCAAGCAACCGCGCCGAACGTTCAACAATGCGCGTCAGTTCATCGGTGTTGTAAAACTCCAGCCGGGCGACGATACCGAATCGGTCGCGCAGCGGATTGGTCAGCATCCCCGCACGGGTGGTGGCGCCGACCAGCGTGAACGGCGGCAGGTCGAGCCTAACCGAACGCGCCGCCGGGCCTTCGCCGATCATGATGTCAATCTGGAAGTCCTCCAGCGCCGGATAGAGTATTTCCTCGACCACCGGCGACAGACGGTGGATTTCGTCAATGAACAACACGTCGTTCGGCTCGAGATTGGTCAGTATCGCCGCAAGATCGCCGGCGCGCTCCAGCACCGGGCCGGAGGTGTGGCGCAGGTTGACGCCCATTTCGCGCGCGATGATGTGCGCCAGCGTGGTTTTGCCCAGCCCGGGCGGCCCGAACAGCAGCACGTGGTCCAGCGGTTCGCTGCGCTTGCGCGCTGCTTCAATGAAAATCGACAGCTGTCCGCGGATTTTTTCCTGGCCGACATATTCATCCAGCACCTTGGGCCGCAACGCGCGCTCGAACACTTCTTCCTGCGCGGAAGCAGGCGCTGCGGCAATCAGGCGGTCGGTTTCAATCATCGAAAATCCTGCAAATGGTTTATAAACCATTTGCAGCAAATATCTCCCCTCGCCCTCCGGGACCAGGGAACACTGGAAGCGGAGCAGAGGGGACGGGGGAGAGGGAGAAATATGTCAATCATTTAGTGAAATCCCAATGATCATTCCGTCATGATTTGGACAGCAGCTTCAGTGCCTGGCGGATGCCTTCGGTCACCGACAATCCGGGCGGCAATTTTTCCACGGCCCAGCGTACTTCGCGATCATTGTAGCCAAGCGCACTCAGTGCATTGACGACGTCCCCGGCGCCCGCTGCAGCAGCACCGCCAGCGGGCGATTCCCCGGCCCTGAAGTCGAGGCGGTCACGCAGTTCGAGCAGCAGCCGTTCCGCGGTTTTTTTGCCGATGCCGGGAATCTTGGTCATGCGCGCAATGTCCTGCCCGCGCACGGCTTCGCGCAACTCTGCGACCGACAGCCCCGACAGCACGGACAATGCGGTGCGCGCGCCGATACCGGAAATTCTGATCAGTTGCCGGAACAGTGCGCGTTCGGCCTCGGTGGCAAAACCATACAGCAGGTGCGCGTCTTCACGAACAATCAACTGGGTGTAAATCGTGACGTCGGCACCGGTGGCCGGCAGCTGGTACAAGGTACTCATCGGCACATCGATTTCGTAACCAATGCCCTGTACGTCCACCGTGATTTGCGGCGGTTGCTTGGCCAGCAAACGTCCTGTTACGCGGCCGATCATGGATTGGGCACGGCTCCTTTTGAAATCAACGCTTCGATGCGGGCAACCGCCCGACCGCTCATTGTACCAACAGACGGTCCGGCATGACGTTGTGCCAGTGCGTGGGCATTGCGGTGCAATGCAGTGTCGCCCAGCATGGCGGCAAGTTCGGCAGCGATGTCCGGTGCATTGTCATCCGGATCCACGACCCGACCCGCGCCATTGCCCGCCACCGCGCGGCCCAGCAGGAAATGCTCAAGATGCTTGGACAGCACCAGCACCGGTCGCGCACCGTGCAGCATGCCCAGCGTAGTTCCGACATTGCCGTGACACACGCAATGCGCGCATTCCTCCACCACCCGGCGGAAATCCAGCAAGTGCGGTGCAAAGCGCATGTGCGCGCCCTGATAACGCTCCAACTGCGCGGCATTGCCTCCAAGCACATGCACCAGCACTCGAGCGCCACAAGACGCCAGTGCCTGCAATGCCCGGTCAAGATGACGGTAATCCGCATGCAGATAGGCAAACACCTGCTCGCCCTCTCCTTCCGGCCACACCGGCACGGCCGTTCCGGTCGACAGCGACTGCAGGCCCAGATATTCGTCCGCTGACCGGGGGACGTAAGCGTCCAGTTCCGGCACGCCCGAAAAAAACCGCGCGGCGCCATCAAAAATTTCATGCAGGGCATGCAAACCGCGACCCGGCGGCAGTACCTGATTGATCACATCGAGCACCCTGCGATCGCTGTCGGCCAGCCGCGCTGGCGGCACCGCCAACCACGACCGCATGCTGGGCATCGGGTCAGCCGGCGGCGGCACATTGAAGGAGCTGCCGATGACGCCGCGTGGAACACCGAGTTCGCGCGCTGCCAGCAGCGCCGTCGGCGCGTGATCGGCGATCACCACTTCTGCGCCGGTAGCTGTAATCAGCGAGCGCCAGGCCGCAAGCATTGCACCCAGCATGGCCGGTTCCAGATAGCCATAGCGCATCAGGATTTCGGTATAGCTCAACGGCGGCTCCTGCAATCCGCCATAGGTATTCAGGCACAGCGGCGCCTGATGCAGCGTTACCGGCAACTTGCCCAGCGCCAGTGCCGCGCCGGCGATTTCACGGGCGGCCACATGCAGCGTGTGACCGCGCTCAAGCAGTCGCGGCGTCAGACCAAGAAATGGTCCGAGATGGCCGAAGCCCTTGCCCAGTTCCCACGCCAGCAGGATGCGGCTCATGCTGCCATGCCTTTGATGCCCGCCTCGATGCGGGTTACGGCATTCGCGATTACCGATTCCGACGAAGGTTCGCTGCAGCGCCGCGCCAGCGCCAGCGCATTATTTTTGAAACTTTCATCGTTCAACACCCTGCGCAATGCACCGGCAATGTCCGGCACAGCCGTTTCGGGATGCACGGCAAGCCCTGCACCCAGCTTCTCGACGTTGCGCGCCAGCAGGAACTGCTCCAGTTGCGCCGGCAGCAGCAACAGCGGTTTTCCCGCGCGCAACATGGCGTTCACCGTGCCCAGTCCACTGTGGCAGACGACTGCGTCACACTGCGCGGCCACCGCGGCAATGTCAACATACCCTGCGCTAAATGACAGGCGCTTACTGCTGTGACGTGCAACGACTTCGGGATTGGCTCCGACCAGATTGACCATGCAGCGCAGACCGCTTTGCGACAAAGCACGCAGGCAGGCATCGATATGCGGATAATCCATGCGCAAATAGGCAAAAAGACGCGGGCCGTCGCCATCCGGCCAATCGGCCGTCGCCGATCCGCTGCTGGCGGAATGCAATCCGAGATATTGCCCGGATCCGCGTGGCCCGTATGGATCAAGCCCCGGGATGCCGACAAACATATGATCCGCGCCGGTGAAAATTTCATGCACGCTGTCAATCGGAACTGAATCATCCGGCAGCGCCGAGTTCACGGTGGCAACCACCCTGGCATCGCTGCTTTGCAGCCGTTGTGCCGGCACCTCCAACCAGTCGCGCATGTTGGGTGTCGGCGATATTGGCGGCGGTACCGAAAACGGGTTGCCGAAGGTCGCGCGGCCCATGGCACGTCCACGTGTAGCCAACAGCGCCGTAGGCGCATGATCGGCCATCAGGCAATCTGTGCCCGTCAAGTCCAACAACCCGCGCCAGCCCAGCAACAAACCTCTCAGCATCGGTTGGTCGATATAACCGTATCGCATCAGGATTTCCGAAAAATTCAAAGGCGGATCGGCAAGTCCCTTGTAGCTTTTTACACAGATCGGCGCCTGCACAATCGGCAAATTGAGGCCGTTGAAAATAATGCCTGCGTCGCCGATATCGCGCGCCGCCAGAATCACGTGATGACCACGCGCCAGCAGGGCTTCGGCCACGGGACGTAACAGCGCCAAATGCCCGGCGCCGGTGCCCAGTTCCCATGCAATCAGGATATGACTCATCGCAAGCGCCCCGCCCGGCGCCGGCGCCCGACGCCAATGCCGCCATAACCCTGACCGCCGTGGGCATGGCAGATCGCGCAGGCCAGCGCATCCGCGGCATCGGCGCTGGGATCCCCGGACAGCTTCAGCAATCGCCGCACCATCGCCTGCACCTGCTCCTTTTTCGCCTTGCCGGCGCCGACCACCGCCTGTTTGACCTGCAGCGCGGTGTACTCCGCCACCGGCAGCGCACTGCCGACCGCGGCGCAGATTGCCGCACCGCGCGCCTGACCCAGCAACAGCGTCGAATGCGGATTGACGTTGACGAACACCTGCTCGATGGCCACAAACTGCGGCCGGGTGGAGGCGATGACCTCCTGCAATCCTTCCAGCAGCACCTTGATGCGCACAGGCAGCTCGCCTTCGCCGCTGCGGATGCAGCCGCTGGTGATGTAAACGAGTTTCTGCCCGGTCTGTTCGATGACGCCAAAACCGGTGACGCGCAACCCGGGGTCGATACCGAGGATACGCAGCGTGGGGATCGCCGCGCTCAAGCAGGCACGTCGAGGACTGCGGTGGTGTACACCTCCTGCACATCGTCAACAGCCTCAAGGGCATCCAGGAGTTTTTGCATGCGCAGGGCATCATCGCCGGTCAGCGCATTGTCGGTGGCCGGCTTCATCGTGACTTCGGCCAGTTCCGGCTTGAAGCCGGCTTTGGCCAGCGCGGCGCGTACCGCGGAAAATTCCCCCGGCCCGGTGATGACTTCGATGCTGCCGTCCTCGTGTTTTTCCACGTCTTCGGCGCCGGCATCAATCGCCGCATCCATCAGCTTGGCTTCGTCGGTGCCCGGCGCAAATACCATCTGCCCGCAATGTTTGAACAGGAAGGCCACCGAGCCGTCGGTGCCGAGGTTGCCGCCGTATTTGGTGAAGGCATGGCGCACATCAGCCACGGTGCGGGTGCGATTGTCGGTCATGCAGTCGACCATCACCGCGGCGCCGCTGATGCCGTAACCCTCGTAACGGATTTCCTCGTAGTTCACGCCCTCCAGTTCACCGCTGCCGCGCTTGATCGCGCGCTCGACGTTGTCCTTGGGCATGTTGTTGTCGTAGGCCTTGTCCATCGCCAGCCGCAGTCGCGGATTGGTATCCGGGCCCCCCCCGCCGAGGCGCGCGGCAACCGTGATTTCCTTGATCAGGCGCGTAAAAATCTTGCCCCGCTTGGCATCCTGCCGCCCCTTGCGGTGCTGGATGTTCGCCCACTTCGAATGTCCGGCCATAACTCGTCGATAACCTGCGCGATAACCCGTTAGAATTGTTGAAATTTTAACATAGCGAAATCGGGACCCCGCCATGGCCGCACCGCTGCTTGTCGCCAAATCAGAACAGGATTTGTTTTTGCTGCCGGGGCTGGCCAATCGCCACGGGCTGATCGCCGGCGCCACCGGTACCGGCAAGACGGTGACCCTGCAGCGCATTGCCGAAGGCTTCTCCAAAATCGGCGTGCCGGTATTCATGGCCGACGTCAAAGGCGATCTCGCCGGCCTGTCGCAGAAAGGCGAACCCAAACCCAAAATCGAGGAGCGCATCAAACAGCTGGGCATCACCGATTTTGCCTACGAGGCCTGCCCGGTGGTGTTCTGGGATGCCTTCGGCGCCCAAGGACATCCGGTGCGCGCGACGATTTCAGAAATGGGCCCGCTGCTGCTGGCGCGACTGCTCAACCTCAATGACACCCAGCAGGGCGTGCTGACGCTGGCATTCAAGATCGCCGACGACAACGGCCTGCTGTTGCTGGACCTCAAGGACCTGCGCGCCATGCTCCAGTTCATGGGCGACAACGCAAAACAATTCACCACCCAGTACGGCAATATCTCGGCAGCCTCGATCGGTGCGATCCAGCGCGGCCTGCTCGAAATCGAGCAGCAGGGCGGCGATAAATTCTTTGCCGAACCCGCGCTCAACATCCAGGACCTGATGCAGACCGACAACAAAGGTCGCGGCATCATCAATGTCCTTGCCGCCGACAAGCTGATGAACTCGCCCAAGCTCTATGGCACATTTTTGCTGTGGCTGCTGTCCGAACTGTTCGAGCAACTGCCGGAAGTCGGCGACCCGGAAAAACCCAAGCTGGTGTTTTTTTTCGATGAAGCGCACCTGTTGTTCAGCGACGCGCCGCAGGCGCTGCTGGAAAAAATAGAACAGGTGGTGCGCCTGATCCGTTCCAAGGGCGTCGGCGTTTTTTTTGTCACCCAGAATCCGCTGGACATCCCGGAGACCGTGCTCGGCCAGCTCGGCAATCGCGTGCAGCATGCGCTGCGTGCATTCACGCCGCGCGACCAGAAAGCCGTCAAAAGCGCTGCGACCACGCTGCGCGCCAATCCCAAACTCGATGTCGAAGCCGCCATCACCGAACTCGGTGTTGGTGAAGCGCTGGTCTCGCTACTCGATGAAAAAGGCCGGCCGTGCATCGTCGAACGCGCATTCGTGCTGCCGCCGGGCAGTCGTCTTGGTGCGGTGACTCCAGATGAGCGCACGACCACCATCAAAGCTTCGCTGCTCGCTGGCGTCTACGACAAGGGTGTTGACCGCGAGTCGGCTTACGAAAAGCTGACACAACGCGTGCAGGAACAGCAAACCTTGCAGCCTGCGCCCGGCAAATCCCAGAATGAATCCGGCGGCTGGCTCGG
>JAKFUJ010000333.1:0-707 GCA_021732805.1 Betaproteobacteria bacterium
GCGCAAGTAGCTTGCCGCCCTTCAGCCGCCGCTTCTCCAGTGCCTTGAAATCTCGCTTGTGCTTCATCACCGCTCCTCGAAATGTACACAAGCAGATTAACGTGTTTGCTCATCATGGCGTTGACAGCTATTTATGCGGGACTCAATAATACCTGATGCCATTGAAGGCTTCAAAGCAATGACCAATCGCGTTCGTGCTACCGACCTTAATAGCAGCAAAGAGGTCTATGCGATTTTTACACGAAATAAGCAATTCAATGCGCTGTTTACCGTAAACAATCAACGCTTCAACTACAACGTAATTGAAGAAGTGAACTTTGATCCGTCAGCACGTGATGCATTTCGTGTGGCTTTAGACGATTTCAGAGGAATTGACCTTACAATTATCACCACTAACAACATTGACAAAATCGACGTCGGCATTAAAAGTCGTTGCGAAATTGTCGAAGTACCGCCACTTGAGCCAGAACGATTTTTGCCACGCGCGGAAATGATAATTGCTGCCGAAGGTTTTCAGATTAATCAATCTGCTTTACTAGCTCTACTTGAGGTTGCTTACGAGAACGAGAAAGACAATCGAAAATACTACAAGAAAATTGATGAGTTACTTCGTGCCGCTCAACTTGTCAGCGTCGATTAAAGCGACGCTTGTTAATTAACTCGCTCACGCAAACTATTGCGTGGGCATTTTTTCAATGATTAATTCA
>JAKFUJ010000333.1:717-13652 GCA_021732805.1 Betaproteobacteria bacterium
GCGTTTACTCTGCAACATCTCAACGTTGTCTTCGCCCTTCATCTGTGCAGCGTAGAAACGGTCGATCATCTCAGGGGAAGTTCGCGCATTCCGCGCCAGCGTAATCAAGTCCATTCGCTCTCCATACATAAGTCTGAACATGAGGCAGGTATGCCTCAGCGAATAGATCGACCGCGCCTCTCCTCTTGCTCCTTTCTGCATGTTGCCGAAACGCAGCAATAGATCAAACTGCCGCTGAAATTCCTTTAACGCGTGGCCACGCTTCAAAAACTGTGGGCTAAACACGTAGTCTTCACTTTTGATTTCCCCACGCAACCCAGAGTGATATGCGCAAAGTCGCTGATATATTTTTACGGCTTTCGGCATCGTCACAATAGGGTCTTTATGCTTTTTGCTGGGCGGCAATCGCAGCCGCAGATACACATTGTCATTACGCACATTCTCTACGTGCTTGTGCTGCAAGTTCTTTATGTCCGTAGGGCGTATGAAACTATTGACCATAAAGGTAATGAGAAATGGCAAATCTTCACTCATTTTCACGCGACGAATTAAGCGCCCATTGTCGCCCTGTCCAACCGCCACATACTGCGTCACCTCCCCTTTGCCATCAGATGAAGCCACTTTGATAATATCGTAACTCTTTCCGCGCATCTGTCGTGCATTTGTCCACAGCTTCCGATATTCCCGCACGGTAAAGTAACCACGCGGCTGATCGTCACTGCCCACACGCGGAAACTGGGGCAAATGCGTGAGTATTCCTCTACGCACACCTTCACTAAGCACACGCCGCACCAGCTTCATGTAGGCGTTAATCGTTGAAAGGCTTAACTTGGGCTTTTGCGTGGATAGGTTGTGCAAAAACTCTTCCAGCACTTCATAGCTGATTGCCGCTGCGTCATACATGCGAAAGAACGGCAACACGATCTTAAACAGACGATATTTAGTGTTGTCGTGCGTGATCTGCGTAATCTCACCACGCTCTAGCTGCGACGCTTGCGCTTTAATCATTGCAGCCAAACACGCTTCAAAGCCTGCACGGTTCGTAACCGCTAACCCTTGCCGCTTTTTGATGATGATTTCTTCGTAGAAGTCTTTAGCAAAGGCATAGGCTTTGCTCTTGTTCTCGGTCTTCGTACTACGACGCAGTATTTTTCCAGATGCAAAATACCGCACCCACCAGTAACCAGACGCTTCCAAACGGTAGATAACTAGCTTGGAGGGGTAGTCAGGAATCGTGGAGATGCTGTCGGGGATTGGCGTTGTTCTGTGCCTCTGCGGAGCAGAGGTTTGTGTGCTTTGCGCACTGCGCATTGCAGCAGCGTAGCTTCACGCAGCAGCTTGGGCGACCGCAGATTTTGAAAAGGAAAAACAACTTCGCAGCAGCGTTTTGGAACAATACAAACGCTTTAAGCAGCAAAAAAATATGGTCTGCAAAGCAAAAGTAGTATGCCTTTTTCTATACTACTTTTAAAAAACAAAAAAGCGCCGAAGGCGCTTTAAGTCTTTGATACAGTAAGGGAAAAATGGCGCGCCCGAGACGATTCGAACGTCCGACCCCTGCCTTCGGAGGGCAGTACTCTATCCAGCTGAGCTACGGGCGCGTTGCGGCGCTGATTCTAGCATGCCCCACCCTGGCCAAGTTTTACCGGGCGGAGCAATGCCGATATAATCCGCGCTTTCTTGCGGCTCCAGGATCTCGCCATGAGCGACCATCACATTCCCGAACACTCATCTCTGATCAAGACTCCCAAACAACTGGCCATCGTCGTCGTACTTTCCTTTATTGTGCCGGTTGTTGTCATCATCATGCTCGCGCAACTGGCGATTGACAGCCATCGCAAACCGGCGCCCACTGCCGGTGCAGAAGAAGCTGTCGCCAAACGACTCAAACCAGCGGGCGAAGTGGTAGTGGATCCCAACGCACCCGCGCCGGTTGCAGCCCCCGTAGTCGCCGTCGCCGCACCGGCATCAGGCGCATCTGCGACATCCGGCGGCGGTGATGCCGCCAAAGGCAAAAGCGTTTATGACGCTGCCTGCATGGCCTGCCACGCTGCCGGTGTTGCCGGCGCACCCAAGACCGGTGACAAAGCAGCCTGGGCGCCGCGTCTGAAAACCGGCAAGGATGCATTGCATGCTGCTGCCATCAAGGGCAAGGGCGCCATGCCGGCCAAAGGCGGCAATGCCGCGCTGTCTGATGATGATGTCAAAGCTGCGGTTGATTATCTGATCGGGCTCGTCAAGTAATCAATGCCATTCATGCATAATCAAAGGGCGCAGCATTGCTGCGCCCTTTTTGTTTGACCTGTCTCTTTTAATCACTTCATGTCCACTTACGCCATCGGCGACATTCAGGGCTGCTACGACGAAATGCGGCGTCTGCTCGACACTATCGGTTTCGATCCGGCGAACGACAGGCTGTGGCTGGTCGGTGATCTCGTCAACCGCGGACCGCAATCCACGGAAGTGCTGCGTTACCTGCGCGGGCTGGGCGAACACGCCGTCGCCGTTCTCGGTAATCACGATCTGCATCTGCTGGTGGTGGCCGCCGGCGTACGTAAACCGCATCGCGGTGACACGCTGGATGCTCTGCTCGCGGCGCCGGACCGTGATGAACTGCTGGACTGGCTGCGCCGGCAGCGGCTGATGCATGCCGGGGAAGGGTATGCCATGGTCCATGCCGGTCTGCTGCCGCAATGGAGCATCGTGCAGGCGCTGGCACTGGCGCGCGAAGTCGAAGCAGCGCTACAGGGCCCGGATTACGGCGAATTTCTGCAGGACATGTACGGCAATGCGCCGGCGCAGTGGCACGACGACCTTGCCGGTTACGACCGGCTGCGGGTCATCGTCAATGCGATGACCCGTTTGCGTTTATGCACGCGCGAAGGGGTCATGGAGTTCTCGCACAAGACCGGACTTGAAGGCACGCCCTCCGGATACCTGCCGTGGTTCGATGTGCCGGCACGCGTCAGTCGTGACACGCCGGTGCTGTTCGGCCACTGGGCGGCGCTGGGATTGATGCTGCGCCAGGATGTGCTCGGACTCGATTCGGGCTGCGTGTGGGGACGCCGACTGACGGCAGTGCGCCTCGAGGATCGCCGCGTATTTCAGTGCGGCTGCCAGGAAGTAATAACTGCAGGCGTCAGAACTTCAGGCGATCCGCAATAGCCGTCTGGGCAGCCAGGGCCAGCGCGCGCCGGTCCGCATCAGCCGCCGGCAACGCCGGCAGAAGCCACACATGGGCATGAATCACCGGCTGCGCAACGACCAGTTGCAGCGACTGCCACAATGACTTGTCGCCGTCATAGGCGGCCTCTGTGCACAACGAACCGTCCTCCCGCTGGTAACGCAGAGCCGTCGGATATACGTGGGCTGCCGCCTGCAAAGCCGGCTGCAGCAATGAGCTGTGAAAGCGCAGCACCCGCGAGCCGTCGGTGGTGGTGCCCTCGGGAAACACCGCAACCACATCACCGTGCTGCATCGCGTTCACGATTTCACTGCCGATGCGCAGGGTGTCGCGGCGCCGCGCACGCTCAATGAACAAGGTGCCGGTTTTGGCGCTCAGCCAGCCGATCACCGGCCACGAACGGATTTCGGATTTGGCGACAAAGCGCACCGGCAGCGCGGCATTGATGGCATAG
The DNA here is from genome assembly GCA_021732805.1 of Betaproteobacteria bacterium. GTDB lineage: Bacteria > Pseudomonadota > Gammaproteobacteria > Burkholderiales > SG8-41. The sequence continues at coordinate 4,356 of JAKFUJ010000333.1, forward strand.
ATGTCGAGCCACGACACATGGTTGGCGAGCAACATCGTCGGAGCCCCAGATCCGCCCGGCGGTTCGCCATGCACATGCAACTGCACGCCCAGCATGTCGAGCAAAGACTGCGCCCAGCATTTGACGGCAAGACTGCGCCGCGGCGGCGCGTAAAACGGGAACAGCATCGCAATCGTCAGCACACCGCGCAGCAGATGCAGCGCGAGCCGTAACTGACGCCAGATGCGCGTCACTGCCGATGTCCCCTCGCCGCTCATGGCGGACATTATAGGGGCGCGCAGCGCGCCGGCTATCAGGCGGCCATGAAATGCCTGGCGTAACGCGCATCCATGCGCGACAACGGCAACAGCATCAGCAGATCGGCGGTATTGAAATCGGGATCCCAGGCCGGTGCGCCGCAGACATACGCGCCGACGCGCACGTAACCCTTGACCAGCGGCGGCGGCAGCGCTTCGACATCGCGGTCAAACGCGGCCAGCGGCAATTCGCAGCGCGGAAACGCGCGATATTCCACCGGCGACAGGTGCTCGCGGGCAAGACGCCGGTAGATGCTGGCGGCAATATATCCGCCGTCAGCCATACCCAGCGATGCGCAGCCCATCAGGTACTGATAGCCATGCTGCGTTGCGTATGCGGCCAGCCCCGACCACAGCCGTGCAATGGTCGCGCCATTGCGATAATCCGGATGCACACAGGATCGGCCGATTTCGACCGTTTCGTCGCGCAGGTGCTCGAGCCGGGTCAGATCAAATTCGCTGTCGGCATAAAAACTGCCCAGTTCACGCGCCTTCAATCCCGGCAACAGGCGATAGGTGCCGACCACTTCGCCGCTGCCGGTATCGCGCACCAGCAGATGATCGCAATGCGCGTCATAAATATCGCGATCAATGCCCGACTCGGCATCCGGCAGGCGTGCGCCCATTTCTCCGGCGAACACCTTGTAGCGCAGGCGCTGCGCTTCGATGACTTCGGCGGCACTGCGGGCGTAGGACACGGCAAGCGCTGAGGAATGGCGCTCACGCGTTGCAGCTTGGTTACCGGTGTGATCCAGCATCGGGCAGATCTCCGTCATTGATGACGGGCCCTAGGCTAGAAGCGGCGGGTTACAGCGGCATGAACAACCGGTTAAAAATCAGTGACTGTGACGAAGTTACCGGACGCGCACTGCGCCACGGCCATGCGCGCCGGTTCAACACAGGGGTATCAGTGGGTGACGCGGGAGGTGCGTCCGTCGGACAGAATTCGTACACGGTCGCCGGCGCGAAATTGCTCGTCGGCTTCCTGCACGATCGCCACCAGCGCGCCGCTGTTGAGCTTGACCGTGACTTCAACCCCGTTTTTGCGTGTCGTGCCCTGCTCGATGGCCTGCCCGGCAACACCGCCGGCCACTGCACCAATCACCGCCGCGACAGCGGAACCGCGGCCACCGCCAACCGTGCTGCCGGCAACGCCACCCACCACGGCGCCAGCCACCGGACCGACACCGGTGCGGGAGCCTTCAATCTGCACCGGACGCACGCTTTCAACGACGCCCAGGCGCACATTTTGTTCGCGCCGCGCCTCATCACGAGTGTACGAACCGCCACCCAGTCCCTGCGCACAACCCGCCAGCACTGCCACAACCAGCACCGCCGTTATCATCTGAATTCGTTTTTTCATGCCATTTTCTCCTGTCACCATAATTTCATGCCGAATGCCTGCTGGAACCGGTCCGCTGCTTCATCCCGGCTGAACCGGTGGTTCTGCCCGCCGCGATGTGCAATCTTCAGCGACCCCATCAGTGAAGCGAGCCTCCCCGTCAACGCCCAGTCAGCGCCAGAGGCCAGTCCATACAACAAACCGGCCCGGAAGGCATCGCCGCAGCCGGTTGGATCGAGCACTGCCTCGGGTTTAACGCTTGGAATCTCGATCTGTTTACCGCCGGTGTGTACCACGGCGCCTTTTGCACCCAATGTGACCACAATCGCCCGGACTAGTTTCCCCAGTTCATCAAGTTTTTTGCCGGTGCGCTCCTGCAACATCTGCGCCTCGTAGTCATTGACCGTGACATATTCCGCAAGTCGCACGAATTCCTCCAGTTCCGCCCCTCCAAACATGGGCAACCCCTGCCCCGGGTCAAAAATGAAGGGAATACCGGATTCGTGGAATTCCCGGGCATGCTGCAACATGCCCTCGCGCCCGTCCGGAGCAACGATGCCGAGCTGGATGCCTTTGGCGTCGCCGACATGGTTTTCGTGCGAATGATTCATCGCGCCGGGATGGAACGCGGTGATCTGGTTGTCATCAAGGTCGGTGGTGATAAACGCCTGCGCGGTGAAACTGCCGGACACGCCGCGGATATGATTCTGGGCAATGCCGAGGCGTTGCAGGCGGTCGTCATAGGGCGCGAAATCGTCACCAACGGTGGCCATGATGCGTGCGTCGCCGCCGAGCATCTGCAATGTATAGGCAATGTTGCCGGCGCAGCCGCCGAATTCACGGCGCATGTCAGGCACCAGGAATGCGACATTCAGTATGTGCAGCTGGTCGGGCAGGATATGGTTCTTGAAGCGGTCGTTGAACACCATGATGGTGTCGTACGCCATTGAACCGCAGATCAATGTGGACATCAGGATCGCCTGAAAAATGAAAAGGGAGAGAAAAGACAGCGGATTATACCAATCGCTTCCCTGTCTCCCCGCGGCGACGCGTTGGAGTTCGGCAGCATCGTGCGGCATAATTCAGCGTGCGGCAAGACTGAATCACAAATCACGACGTCAAACACCAAATCCGGGAGGAACTGCAATCATGCTGAAGGAGTTCAAGGAATTCGCAATGCGCGGCAATGTTGTCGACATGGCCGTCGGCATCATCATCGGCGCAGCATTCGGCAAGATTGTCGAGTCGCTGGTGAAAGACCTGATTATGCCGCCGATCGGTTTGCTGCTGGGCAAGGTCGATTTCGCCAACCTGTTCGTGGTGTTGCGCGAAGGCGTCTCAGTGGGGCCATACCTGACTGTGGACGCCGCGCAGAAGGCGGGCGCCGTTACTTTCAATTACGGCATGTTCATCAATAACTGCATCAGCTTCATCATTGTCGCGTTTGCCGTGTTCCTGCTGATCCGGACCATTAATCGCCTCAAGCGCAAGCAAGAAGCAGCGCCGGAAGCAGCGCCCGCGCCGGCTGAAGACGTTCTACTGTTGCGTGAAATCCGCGATTCGCTGAAAAAATAATCCTGTTCCATTTGGCGTAAAGCGCGCCCTGCGGGGTGCGCTTTTTTTGCCTTTACCAACCGATGCAGTTCCAGAAGCAGTTGTTTTTAAACAAAATGATTACCCTTGCCTGAGCCGTTTGGTTGCAAGAATATTTTCGTCCGTCATCTTGAACCAGGTTGGCAATACAGTTGCCGCACTTCAACCTCTTTCGAGGAGCTTGCATGGTACTGCACGAAAGGATGTAAAGAAAACTTAAAACCAGTGTCACATTGCCTGTTCACCATCGGGCCGTTAATCAGGAGTCAGTCTCGATGGCCTCAATCCGCATTTCTAGCCTCACCAAGACCTTTCGTAATACGCGCCGCGCGCTTGATGATGTATCGCTGGAGTTTGCCAGCGGCGAAATGGTTGCCCTGATCGGCGCCTCAGGCTCGGGTAAATCGACACTGTTGCGCCACATCTCTGGACTGCTCGTCGCCGATGGCGCCAGTGAAGACTGTTGCATTGAAGTCGACGGCCGGCCGATCCAGCGTGGCGGCCGGCTTGTGCGCGACGTGCGGCGTTTGCGCGCATCGATCGGTTTCGTGTTCCAGCAGTTCAATCTGGTGGGTCGCCTGTCCGTCATCACTAATGTGCTGGTCGGCGCCGCGCACCGGATGCCGCTGTGGCGAACCCTGCTCTGCCGGTTCACCGCGGAGGAAAAAAAACTGGCGCTGGACGCACTGACGCGCGTCGGCATCGGCGAAATCGCCTGGCAGCGCGCATCAACCCTGTCCGGCGGACAGCAGCAGCGCGCTGCCATCGCGCGTGCGCTGGTGCAACGCGCCAGATTGATACTGGCCGACGAACCCATCGCTTCGCTGGACCCGGAATCCTCGCGTCGCGTGATGAATACGCTTGCCGAAATCAACCGCAGGGACGGCACCACCGTTATTGTCTCGCTGCACCAGGTTGAAATCGCCCTCGTCTACTGCCCTCGCGTCATTGCTTTGAAGGATGGCCGGGTCATGTATGACGGCCCGGCTGCCACACTGAGCAGCGAACGCCTGCGCGAGATTTACGGCTCCGACCTCGACACCATGCTCGCCCCCGAAAACATCACTACGGCTTCCCCGCCAGCCGTTCCAGTACTGGCGCCTATCAATCTCAATGCCGGCGTATTTGCCGGCAACAGCGCCTGAATCCATAACACCCCACCCCGAAGGAGCATCCCGTGTTACGCAAACTCTTGAGCGCCATCGCTGCTGTTGCCTTATTGGCATGCGCCCCGCTGCATGCGCAATCACTCAACGAAATCAATTTCGGCATCATTTCCACCGAGTCGCAAACGAACCTCAAGCAGTCCTGGGGGCCGGTGCTGGAAGACATGTCCAAACGCATCGGCATGCCGGTCAAAGCGTTTTTCGCCTCGGATTACAACGGCATCATCGAAGCCCAGCGTTTCAACAAGGTGCATGTCGCTTGGTACGGCAATCAGTCCGCGATTGATGCGGTGGATCGCGCCAGCGGCGAAGTCTTCGTGCAGACGCTGGCCGCAGGCGGCGCCGCCGGTTACTGGTCGCTGCTGGTGGTACACAAGGACAGCCCGCTGCAATCGATCGACGACGTCAAAAAAATGAAGGCCGATCTGCGCCTCGGCTTCGGCGATCCGAAATCGACATCGGGTACTCTGGTGCCGGGCTACTACGCATTTCAGCAAAACGGCATTGATCCGGCGCGCGACTTCAAAGCGGTGATCCGCTCCAATCACGAAACCAACCTGCTGGCGGTCGCGACGCGTCAGGTGGACCTCGCCACCAACAACAACGAGAGCCTGGACCGTTTGCGCGCGACGCAACCCCAGCGCGCAGCCTTGCTGCGTGAAATCTGGCGCTCGCCTTTGATCGCCTCTGATCCGCTGGTATGGCGCAAGGATTTGCCGGAAAACGTGAAACGCGCCGTGCGCGACTTCTTTGTCGCTTACGGCAACACGGACAGCGACAAAACAAACCTGAAAAACCTCGGCCTCGGCGGTTTCAAGGTATCGAGCGACCAACAATTGCTGCCCTATCGTCAGTTGCGCCTGGTCAGTGAGAAAAACCGCGTGATGGCCGATGCCAACATGTCCGAAGTCGATAAAAAAGCCAAAGTCACCGAGATCGATCGCAAGCTGGCCGAGCTGAACACGCTGATGGCTTCGGCAAAATAGTCATGGCAGCACATTCCGCGGCAGCGACGGCCGTATCAGCTCTCGCGCCGCCGCGTTCCTGGCGGTGGTTCGCGGGATGGGGCCTCGCCTGCGCGTTGCTCGCGTGGTCGTGGCAGGGGGCTGATATCCGTCCGCTGGATCTGTTTCGCGAGTCGGGCAACATGGCCGAGTTCTCGCGGGATTTTTTCCCGCCGAACTTCCGCGACTGGCGGCTGTATGCCGAGGAAATGGTCATCACCATCCATATCGCGGTGTGGGGTACGGTGCTGGCGATCATCTGCGCGATACCGTTCGGATTGCTGTCCGCGGAAAACATCGCGCCATGGTGGATACACCAGCCGGTACGGCGGCTGATGGATGCCTCCCGCGCCATCAATGAAATGGTGTTTGCCATGCTGTTCGTGGTCGCCGTCGGCCTCGGGCCTTTTGCCGGCGTACTCGCGCTGTGGGTGCATACCACCGGCGTGCTGGCCAAGCTGTTCGCGGAAGCCGTGGAAGCCATCGACCCGCAACCGGTCGAGGGCATACGCGCCACCGGCGCCAATGTGCTGGAGGAAATCTGCTTCGGCGTCATCCCGCAGGTGATGCCGCTGTGGATTTCATACGCGCTGTATCGCTTTGAATCCAACGTGCGTTCAGCAACTGTCGTCGGCATGGTCGGCGCCGGCGGCATCGGCGTGGTGTTGTGGGATGTCATCCGCAGTTTTCAGTACGCGGAAACCTGCGCCATCATGATCATGGTCATCATCACCGTCAGCGTGCTCGATCTGGCATCCGCGCGGATTCGCAAGACCTGCATCTGAGATATTGCCCGCGGCATCCGCCATGAACCCGGTGCTTGCCCACGTCCTTGAATTGTTTGAACAACGCGGCAGCGCCCCGTACGGGGGTGAATGCGTGACCCAGTTGGAGCATGCGCTGCAATGCGCGGCACTGGCTGAAGCGGACGGCGCCGGTCCCGAACTGATTACCGCCAGCCTGCTGCATGATCTCGGACATCTGGTGCATGATTTGGGTGACGATGCCGCGGAGCATGGCGTCGATGACAAACACGAATTCCGCGCGTTGCACCTGCTGCGTCGCGCGTTCACCGCACCGGTGCTGGAACCCATCCGCCTGCATGTGGATGCCAAGCGTTATCTATGCATCGCCGATCAGGGTTATCACGCTTTGCTCTCGCCGGCCTCGCAACTCAGCCTGTCGCTGCAGGGCGGCGCTTTTGATGCGCACTCGGCGCGGCATTTCATCGAGCAGCCTTGTGCCCGTGATGCCGTGCGCCTGCGGCTATGGGACGATCTGGCAAAAATTCCCGGAGCGACCGTCCCGACGCTTGAACACTACGCCGGGATCATGGCACGCTGCACGATGTGAACATTCGCCTCCGCAAAGCACGCATCGGCGATCTGCCGGTATTGCTGGATCTGCTCTCAACCATGGACGGCGAGCCGCCGCCGACCTTGGCGCGTGCCCGACAGATTTATCGCGGCATGCGCCGGGTGCCCGGATACCAGACCTGGCTGGCGATCAGCCGCAACCGCCCGGTCGGAACCTTCGCGCTGCTGATGCTGCCGTTGCTGACCCACAACGGTGCACGCGCCGGGCTGCTGGAAAGCGTCGTCGTCGCGCCCGCTGCCCGCGGCAAAGGTGTCGGTCGCGCCATGCTCGCGCAGGCGATGCGTTTGTGCGCGCGTGCCGGCTGCTACAAGCTCGCGCTGTCGTCCAATCTCAAACGCCGCGAAGCCCATCGCTTTTATCGCAGCCTGGGATTCCGCCAGCACGGCGTCAGCCTGCGCGTTGATCCCGTTACACACCCGTCCTGAGCAGCACCAGCAGGCGTTCACCGGCATCCTCGGGCTTACCGTTATTGTCGATGCGCACGATGTCGCAAAGCGGGATTGACGGCTCCGGATTGCGCTGAAGCCTTGCGTCGATTTGTTCCGCGGATTCGCGTTTTCGCTGCAGCAGACGTGCTGCAACCTGTTCGGGTCCAGCATCCACCCACACCACCCGAAGATCGTGATATGACTGCAATGCATGCGGCAGATAGGCCCGCGATCCGTTGATCACCACCGACAGTCCCGCGGCCAGCCACTGATTGATTTCAACGCCTATGCCGTAACAAAAACCATGGCTTTTCCAGTGCATGGCGAACAATCCGTTCTGCTGCCGCAAGCGGAACTCGTCTTCGGTCAACGCCACATGGTTTTCACCGCCGACGGCAGCGGAACGGGTAATGTAGCGGTGAGCGAACATTACCGGCCACTGTCCGCCGAGATGTTCACGGGCGTAACGGATCAGCGTGTCCTTGCCCGCGCCGGAAGCGCCGACCACGTAATAAAGCCGGCGGTCAGCCATCTCCGTAGATTTCGATGGCGCCGTTAAAGCCATAACGACGCGTCAGCCGAAATGGTGAATTGCCGTGCTGCTCGAAAATCACCAACGCATCCAGCACCAGCGGCTCGCTGTTCAGATCGTCGATCACCGGCAACAATGCCCGCATAACACGGCTACGGGTTTCCGGCGGCACCCGGTTGGTCAGTGTCAGATGAAACAAAAACTCTTCAAATACATAGGGATATCCCCATTGATCGAGCAACGCCGTTTGCCGCGACGTAAGCCCGGCCTGTTGCCGTTGCACGCGTTCGCTCTCCTCCTGCAGTGCACGCAAATAATCAAACGCGACCACGCACTGCGCGGCGAGCCGCATCAGATCGGCATCCGCTTGCGGCGCACGCAGCCCGATAAAAGAACCGATTTCCGCCAATGACAACGGTGTGATGGGCAACGGTTTCAACGATGGCGCGAGCGTCGCAGCCTGAAAATAGACATCCGCCGCGGTACGCCCCGCTGCGAGCCGGAACGGCGGCTTCAACGTGGCATGGAAACCGTATTGCCGCGGCACATCGACCAGCGTCGCCGGTTCCTGGTCACCCAATCCTGCCGACAACGGCAATGCCGTCGCTGAACCGGCGACGCCGGTAACGGCGTCGCGGCCCAGCCATGTGCTGCCGAAATTCCACCACGCGCTTTCCGGCCGGGGGGCGAAATAAATCGCATAGCGGGTGACTGTATCTGCATCAACCGAAGGACGCGGATCGGACACCATGGCCAAGGCCGTCATTTCCATGCTAAGCCGCTCCGAAAAAATTTGAAGCTTAACGCCTGCGGATGAACCCGCTGTTACAGAACAGGCAATTCGATCCCGGTCACAAAATTTTAACAGGCACTGGTTACAGTGACCGGGTTACGGAGATACTGATGAAACCCGATGATGCAGCGCCGCTGCATGAGCGTCGACACTGGATGTCGGTGCTGGCCACAACAAATGTAGCCGCGCTCGAGTCTGCCTGTGCCACCGCGCCAGCGCCGCCTTTCCGCTGGCTGCGCCAGCCGGAATCGGGGCTGATGATGGTGCGTGCCCGCGCCGGCGGCAGCGGCCAGCGTTTCAATCTTGGCGAAATGACCGTGACCCGCTGTTCGCTGCGACTGGAGTCAGGCATCGTCGGCCACGCCTATGTGCAGGGGCGCAGCCATCGCCATGCCGAACTGGCGGCGAAAATCGACGCCTTGCTGCAGGATCCCGCGCACAGCGCCGATTTGATGCGAACAATCATCGACCCGCTGATTCACGAGCATGGCGCCCGCCGCGAGGAAAGCCTGCGCAAGGCGGCGGCCACCAAAGTCGAGTTCTATACATTGGCCCGGGGAGACAGCGAATGACCGTCGCCGGGACTGAATTGCGCCACGGCGGGTTCGCCAATCCGGTGTCCGACAGCCAGCAGGTGTTTCGCGCCGCGCTCGATGCCCTGGCGCGCCCCGGCAGCATCGAAACCATCACGGTTGAAAGCGAAGCCCCCGCGGCACTCGCGCCGGCGACTGCCGCGCTGCTGCTGACGCTGCTCGACTTTGAAACC
>JAKFUJ010000320.1 GCA_021732805.1 Betaproteobacteria bacterium
GCCTTGGGATTGCACCATTCAATCTGGTTGGCGCCGTCGACGATGACCAGGCCGTCGGGCATCGCCATGCCCGCATGGCGGAAGTCCTGCAATGTCGCTGTCAGCCGGGATTCGCTGCGCCGCTGGCGCCGCAACAGATGATAAAAAGCCGCGAACACGTCCTCCCATACCCCGGAGCTTGCCGGCAGCGCCTCGGGGCGCGGATCGTTCAGCCATTGCGACAGCCGCGCAAGATGCCGCAGGTGGTGCAGCAGCATGATCAGCAGCAACGCAGCAAACAGACCGAGTGCCTCTGTCGCGCCGGCAACCGGCCACAACAACAGGCTGACACCTGCCGCCACGGCGAGACGCGATGCCGACTGGAGCCAGATAGGATTCAACCGTGCACCTTCATGAACGCCGATTATCGCACGGTGACAGGGCGATTAATGCGCGGTTCAGTGCACCGAAAAACGGTATCCCGAACTGCGCACGGTCTGAATCAGCGCATCGTGCCTCGTCGGCTCCAGCGCCTTGCGCAGGCGGCGGATATGCACATCGACCGTGCGTTCTTCGACAAATACATGGTCGCCCCACACATGATCGAGCAATTGCACTCGCGTATAGACGCGTTCGGCGTGGGTCATGAAAAAATGCAGCAGGCGGAACTCGGTAGGCCCCAACGGCAGCGGCGCGCCATTACCGGTCACGCGATGACTGGTGGGATCAAGATGCAATCCGCCGACCTCGATCACGTCGTCAGTGGCTTCCGGCGAACGCCGGCGCAGCACGGCTTTCACGCGCGCATTGAGCTCACGCGGCGAAAACGGCTTGGTGATGTAATCGTCGGCGCCGGTTTCCAGGCCTGCCAGCTTGTCCTGCTCTTCCGCACGTGCGGTGAGCATGATCAGCGGCACGGTCTGGGTACGCTTGTCGCCGCGCAGGCGGCGCGCAAACTCGACACCGTTGATGCCGGGCAACATCCAGTCCAGTACGATCAGGTCTGGCAGTTCATCGCGCACCATGCTCATCGCCTGTTCGGCGGATTCCGCGCGCAGCGTGCGGTGCCCGGCCAGTTCCAGATTGCAGGCCACCAGCTCCTGTATCGCCGGCTCGTCCTCGACTACCAGTATCGTTGCGGCCATGCGCGCTCCTTGCGTGTGTTCACGCCGCTATATTATGAACCTGTTGTTACAGCGGTATGACAGCACGTCGGGAAACTTGCGCAAGTTATTGCATTTACAGAGGATTTCCTGGGATAACCGGCTCTCGGTTATGATGCGGTCCCACCCCAAGTTTCCGGAACGAACCGACATGGCTGGACTCAGCAAAAACGTGCCGCAACCGACTGAAATCACTCTGCACCAGGCCACGCGTGCCCTGGAAATTTCCTTCGCTGACGGCAAAACGTTCCGCCTGTCCTGCGAATTCCTGCGTGTTTATTCACCGTCTGCCGAGGTGCGCGGCCACGGGCCGGGTCAGGAAACCCTGCAGACCGGGAAAAAAGATGTGACCATCACCGCCGTTGAGCCTGTGGGCCAGTACGCCATCCAGCTGCGTTTTTCCGATGGCCACGACACCGGCATCTATTCCTGGGATTTGCTCTACGGCTATGGCGTGGAGCAGGAATCGATGTGGCAGCAATATCTGCAGCGCCTGCAGGAAGCGGGCGCCAGTCGCGATACCGTTTGAGACCTGTCGTGTCCAAAACCACCGATTTTGGTTTCCAGAAAATTGCCGAACACGAAAAGGCGCGCAAAGTCGCCGACGTCTTCGAATCGGTCGCATCACGCTACGACGTCATGAATGACCTGATGTCGGCTGGTTTGCACCGGCTGTGGAAACGTTTCGCCGTCGAACAGAGCATGACTCGTCCCGGCGAACGCGTGCTCGATGTCGCCGGCGGCACCGGTGACCTGACGCGTTTGTTCAGCCGTCGTGTCGGACCGCGCGGATCAGTGGTCATCACCGACATCAACGGCCCGATGCTGCGCCACGGCCGCGACCGCCTGCTCGATGACGGACTGATCTTGCCCACCGTGCAATGCGATGCCGAAAAACTGCCATTCGCTGACGGCCATTTTGACTGTGTCTGCGTCGCCTTCGGCCTGCGCAACATGACGCACAAGGATGTCGCGATTGCTGAAATGCACCGCGTACTGCGTCCCGGCGGCCGGCTGCTGGTGCTCGAATTTTCACGGGTGTGGCAGCCGCTGGCGCCGCTCTACGACGCCTACTCTTTCAATGTGCTGCCGCGGCTGGGCAAGCTGGTGACCAATGACGCCGACAGTTGTCGCTATCTCGCAGAATCCATCCGCATGCATCCTGATCAGGAAACCCTGAAAACCATGATGCAGAACGCGGGACTTGAACATGTCGAATATTTCAATCTCGCCGCCGGTGTAGTCGCCCTGCATCGCGGCTTTCGTTACTGACTCTCCAAGCCCTTGATCGGCAAGGTTTTTTTACCGCGCGGCGCGCGTCTAACTTGTTGATTTTAATTATTATTATTCTTGATGCTGACTGTAATCGCGGTTAGCTATAATGCACAGAACCAATATCGAACCGGAGGACCATATGAAAACATTTTTGATGACACTGATCGCGGTCTGCGGACTGAGCTTCGCCGCAGTGGATGTCGAGGCCAAGCGTCTCGGTAGCGGCAAAAGTCTGGGCATGCAGCGCAATATCCAGCAACAGCCCAAAGCCCCGGCTCAGCAACAGCAGCAGCAAGCCGCCGGCGCGCCCGCACAACAACCCGCGGCTGCACCCGGCAACAAATGGCTGGGCCCCCTGGCCGGACTCGCGCTCGGTGCCGGTCTGATGGCGCTGTTCATGAACAACGGCATGGCCGGCGCGCTGGCCGGGCTGTTGCTGATGGCGGCCATCGCCGGAATCGCGGTGATGCTGTTTCGCGCACTGCGCGGACGCGCAACGAACGCCCCAATGCAGTATGCGGGCAACGGACCGCAACCGCTTTCATCTGCAGTGAGCGGCGCAGCGCCGCATTCAGTAGCCGCAGCCACCGCGGCAAATAACGCCGCACGCTGGCCGGCGGATTTCAATGCGGCGGAATTCCTGCGTCATGCGCGACTGAATTTCGTACGGCTGCAGCAAGCCAATGACAGCCGTGACGGCAGCGGGCTCGCTGATTTCCTGACGCCTGACCTGCTCGAAGAAGTGCGCACACAGTGGCAGGCCGATGGTGATGCGCAGGGCAAGACCGAAGTCGTCACGCTGGAATCCGAAGTGCTGGACGTCGTGACCGAAGGGTTGCTCTACATCGTCAGCGTGCATTTCTCCGGACTGATCAGCGAGAATGCCGGCGCCGAGCCGCAAGAGTTCGCCGAAATCTGGCATCTGGAAAAACCGGTGCGCGGTTCCACCGGCTGGCTGGTGTCGGGTATCCAGCAAGCCTGATATTCCGGAGCGGCGCGACAAGCACCGTGTTTGACGCACTGGCCGTCGCGCCGCTCAATCATCTGCTGCGTGCCAATCCATGGGCGCGCGCCGCTCTGCAGCCGCACGCCGGCAAGGTTGCGCTGTTCCGCTGCCTGCCGCTTGAAACGCGTCTTGCAGTAAGCGACAGCGGCAAAGTCACTGCCGCAGCAGCGGGCGCCCTGCCTGCCGTCACCCTGACACTGTCTCCCGGCCTGATGCTGCGCGTTGCGGCGCGTGACGAGACGGTGTGGCGCGACGTTGTCATCGACGGCGATACTGCATTCGCCAGCGCCATCAACCACCTGTGGCAACACCTGCGCTGGGATGTCGAAGAAGATCTGTCGAAAGTGGTCGGCGATGTCGCCGCGCACCGCATGATGGAGTCCGCCCGCACGCAGCAGCAATGGGCGCGGTCCAGCGGTGAAAACCTGGCGCATTCGTTCGCGGAATACTGGACCGAAGAGCGCCCGCTGATTGCCGCAAAAAACGACCTCGTGCATTTCAACGCCGAAGTCGACCGCTTGCGCGACGACACCGCCCGTCTCGAAAAACGCATCGAACAGCTGACGCGCCGCTGAACCGCGGAATATCGCGCCCCTGCACGGCCGGTTAGAATGCGCGGGTGCGCATCCTCCGCCTGCTGAAAATCCTTCGCGTCGCCCTGCGTTTCGGGCTTGATGAATTCCTGCCCGGCCATCAGCGCGTGCGGGGAGCCGTCAACGTCGTGCTGTTCTGGCGCGATCTGTCGGCGCCGCGCGCCGTGCGTCTGCGTCACACGCTTGAAAACCTGGGTCCCATCTTCGTCAAATTCGGCCAGGTGCTGTCGACACGGCGCGACCTGATCCCGCCGGACATCGCCGAAGAACTCGCCAAACTGCAGGATCGCGTGCCGCCGTTTCCCGGCGATGACGCCCTGCGCATCCTGCACGAAGTTTATGGCAAGCCGGTCGACCAGGTGTTTACGCACTTCGACAGTGAGCCGGTCGCCAGCGCATCGGTGGCTCAGGTGCATTTCGCGGTACTGCCGGACGGCCGTGAAGTCGCAGTCAAAGTGCTGCGTCCCGGAATCGCCGCAGTCATCGCCAAGGATGTCGCGCTGCTCGATGCCGGCGCCGGTCTGCTGGAACGGTTGTGGTCAGACGGCAGACGCCTGAAGCCGCGCGAAGTGGTCGCCGAATTCGCGCGTCACCTCGACGATGAACTCGACCTGATGCGCGAAGCGGCCAATGCCAATCAGCTGCGGCGAAATTTTATCGACTCACCATTGCTTGCAGTACCCGAAATACACTGGGATTTCTGCTCGACCCGGGTCATGGTCATGCAGCGCATGCACGGCACACCGGTGTCGGCTGTGGATGCTCTGCGGGCGCAGGGCGTGGACATCCCGCGACTGGCCCGTGCCGGCGTCGAGATATTTTTCACCCAGGTGTTCCGCGACGGTTTTTTTCATGCCGACATGCATCCCGGCAACATCCTGGTCACCCCCGCCGGCCAGTACGTGGCACTCGATTTCGGCATCATGGGCACGCTGACCGACGTCGACAAACACTACCTCGCGCGCAACTTCATCGCTTTTTTCCGTCGTGACTACCGCCGCGTCGCTGAAGTCCATGTCGAATCCGGCTGGGCGCCGCCGGGCACCCGCGTCGATGAATTCGAAACCGCGATCCGCGCGGTGTGCGAACCGATTTTCGACAAACCGCTGAAGGAAATTTCCTTCGGCAAGGTGCTGCTGCGGCTGTTCCAGACCTCGCGCCGCTTCAACATCGAAATCCAGCCGCAACTGGTACTGTTGCAGAAAACCCTGCTCAACATCGAAGGACTGGGCCGCGATCTCGACCCTGACCTCGATTTGTGGAGCACGGCCAAACCCTACCTCGAGCGCTGGATGTCGGAGCAGGTCGGCTGGCGCGGTCTGGTGCGCCGCATCGGTGACCAGTTGCCGTTCTGGAGTGAACTGCTGCCGCAATTGCCGCGCCTGGTGGAGCAGTATCTGACGCACGACCGTGACGCCGCACTGCGTGAACAAACAGCCAAACTGCTGCATCTGCAACGACGCAACGGCTGGCTGCTGGCGACGGCCACGACACTGCTTGCCGTGCTGATTGCACTCCAGCTGCTGCCTTGAACCGCTGTGCGGCGGCTATAATTCCCGGCAAAAAAGGAACAGTGCAATGCTGGTGACGTTTGTAGTCCTCTACCTGCTGGCATCGATCGCCATCGGCATCATTGCCGCAACGCGTGTGCATACCGCCCGCGATTTCATCGAGGCCGGTCGTTCGCTGCCTTTTTATGTCGTCACGGCGACCGTATTCGCGACCTGGTTCGGTTCGGAAACCGTGCTCGGCATCTCCTCGACCTTCATCAAGGACGGACTCGGCGGCATCGTCTCCGACCCTTTCGGCTCCAGTCTGTGTCTGATCTTCGTCGGCCTGTTTTTTGCTGCAAAGCTCTACCGCATGAACCTGCTGACCATCGGTGACTATTACCGGATGCGTTACAACGCAGTCGCCGAAATCCTGGTCAGCATCGCCATCGTCGTATCCTATCTGGGCTGGCTCTCGGCGCAGATCGTGGTCATCGGACTGGTGTTCAATGTGGTCACCGCCGGTTCGGTATCCATGGAAGCCGGCATTATCATCGGCGCCGCAGTCGTGCTCATCTACACGCTGTGGGGAGGCATGTATTCGGTGGCCTGGACCAATTTCGTGCAGATGGTGGTCATCATTGCCGGCCTGTTCTACATCCTGTGGATAGTCGCCGACAAGGCCGGCGGCATTGCGACTGTCGTCGCACATGCTAAAGACGCGGGCAAGCTGGAGTTCTGGCCAAAGCCGGAGATGCGCGACGTGCTGGCTTTCATCGCGGCGGCGATCACCGTGATGTTCGGATCGATTCCGCAACAGGACGTATTCCAGCGCATCAATGCCTCGCGCACCGAAAAAATCGCCGTCTACGGCGCGGTGCTCGGCGGCACGCTGTATTTCTTTTTTGCATTCGTGCCGATTTTCCTCGCTTATTCGGCGTTTTTGATTGATCCGAAAATGGTCGGTGAACTGATTGCCAAGGATCATCAGCTGATCCTGCCGACGCTGATCCTGCAAGAAACCCCGATCTTCGCGCAGATCATTTTTTTCGGTGCGCTGCTCTCGGCGGTGATGAGCACGGCCAGCGGCACGCTGCTTGCACCTTCGGTCACGTTCACCGAGAACATCCTCAAACACCTGTTGCGGAAAGAGCTCACCGACCGCCAATTTCTGTGGGCCATGCGCGCAGTGGTCGCCTGCTTTGCGGTGATCGTCACGCTGTTTTCACTGAATACCGAAGCCACCATTTACGAAATGGTGGTTGGCGCCTACAAGGTGACGCTGGTTGCCGCCTTCGTGCCGCTGGTGTGCGGCCTGTACTGGCGACGCGCCACCACTCAGGGTGCGCTGGCCGCTATTCTGCTCGGCTTCCTGGTATGGCTGGGGCTGGAAATCAGCCTGCCTGATGCGCTGATCCCGCCGCAACTGGCGGGCGTGCTGGCCAGCGCGGCCGGCATGATCGCCGGTTCATTGTTGCCGCAGTATTACGGCGTCGCATCGCGCAAGCCTTCAGCAACCGCGTGATTTTCATCAAACCGGCACTGTTCGCGCTGCTCGCGATCAACGCCGGTATTTATGCCGCGGCCGGACGTTTTTCCGAAGGACTGGACGCCTGGGCGTGGGTTGCGCTGCTCATATTGTTTGAAATCGAAACCCGCTGTGCGCAGTGGACCCGCGTTCCGCGCAACGCCTTTGTCCTGGATCTGCTGCGCCTGGCCGCCGCTGCCGCGGTCACTGTCGCTGCATTCAGTTTCATCCGCGAAAATGAATGGCTGGATGCGGTCAATGCTTGGCTGTGGATAGGTGTCGTTGTCGTGCTTGAACTGCAGGTGCGTGCACCGGCACTGATGATGCGTCATCACCGATCCGTCGCCCTGGTGTCGTCACTGCTCTACGCCGCGCTCGCCGTCGTTGCCGCCATCTGGCTGGCGCAAGGCGACTGGTTCGAAGGTTATGACGCAGCACTGTGGATCGCCGCGTTTGCGTTGATTGAACTGGATTTGTTGCGGCTGGCGGCGTCGCCCGCCGATAAAATCAGTAACTAATTGATTTTATTCAATTATTTATAAGCGTTGCGAAATGCGGCAATAAATCGCGGCAATTCATCCGTAGGCAGATGGTTGATTCCCGCCGCGCCCTGCCGTCCGCCGCCGGTCGCAAATGCCGAGCACAACGCTTCCGCGCCCTGCGGCTTGTTGCGCGGCGCGCGGACACTGACGACATAGCCACCCGCGGGCCGCGTCACCAGCACGGCATGCGCGCGACCGGGCGCAGCCTGGGCCAGGCGATTACCGAACACGCCGTTGACGCGCCGGCTCCATGCCGCATCGGGCAATACATACAGCGCCGCAGCGTCATTTGAAAACTCGGGCGCCAGATCTTCAGCGCGCGCCAAGTCTTCTTTCCCCGCCTGCTTCAGCACCTCGAACACCGGTTCATCAACAATGAAATGCCGCGGATCCTGATAGGACGCAATGGCGCGGTACAAATCCGCCGGGTGGTAATGCAGATCATCCACGGTCTCGCCGTAGGCGTTGTAATTGATCGCTTCGCCGAGTTCATGCAGGCGCGCGAGTTCGGTGTGATCCAGTTGCAACGGCTGCGCGGCCAGCATCGCTGACTCGACCAGGTTGTCGCCAAACGCGGCCACCACCGCCCACAAGCGGTGTTTGCCGGCGAGATGCCGGTCCACCAGCAGGCTGGTGCAGACATCGGGGGCAGTGTCGATGTGCGCCTCGAACTGTGCATGCCGCGGAATGTCGCCGGCAGCGTGGTGGTCAAAGTATTGCAGCCGTGCACCGCGTTCCAGCGCGCGCTGCACCCCCGTCGCATTGCTGCGCAGCGACACATCGAGCACGGTCAGCACGTCCCCTGATTGCACATCCACGCGTTCAACCAGAACGATGTCGCGTTTGACCCCCGTCACCAGTTCCGCTGCGCGGGGTTCTGTGAGCCTTAATTGATGCAACGCGCAGATACCGTCGGCGTCGCCGTTGAAGATGTCGTAAAATTTCATGGATGCTGCTGGATTATCAATCAAACTCGCCGCCCACCGCTGCACCGCGCGGTCTGCGTCTGGCCGGCATGGCCGCGCTAGCTTACATTCTGGTCATCATCTACGCCAGCCTCCAGCCCTTTGTGGACTGGCGCACGCTGCCCGGCGACTTTGGCGCTTTCCTGTTTGAATCATGGCCGCGCTGGATCACGGTCGACGACATCCTGTTCAATTTCGCGGCGTATGTCCCGTTGGGATTCCTGCTCGCGTTGACGCAGAGCACCCGCCTTAGCCGGAACAGCGCTGTGGTCGCGGCCACAATCATCTGCGCCGGCCTGAGCCTGCTGCTCGAGACGGTGCAGCAATATCTGCCGTCACGTATCGCGTCGAATGTCGATCTGCTGGTCAACAGTTTTGGCGGTGCTGCCGGCGCACTGGTCGCGCCCTTGTTCACGCCGGGACAACGACTGGGCCGGGCTGTCGAGCAGTTGCGCGACCGCCTGTTTGTCAGTGGCGCGCCCGGCGACGCGGCACTGACACTCGCCGGACTGTGGCTGATCACGCAATTGCATGTGTCGCTGATTGTGTTCGGCAACGGGGATGTCCGCGGCATGCTCCATCTCGGCGCCCTGTTCACCCACACACCCGGTTCGTACCTCGCTGCGGAAGCCGGCGTGGTCATGCTCAATGTGCTGGGTCTCGGTCTGTTGCTGGCCGGCGCTGCGCGCAGCACGGGCTCCGGCTACTGGCGGGCACTGGTGCTGATTTTCGCCGGCGCCGCGGCCTTGAAAACCGTGGTTGCGTTGCTGATCCTGCGCGCACCCAATCCCTGGGTCTGGCTTACCCCCGGCGTCATCGGCGGATTTGCCGGCGGACTGGTGCTGTTGCTGCTGTTGACGCAATTGCCGCGCCGCAGTCGTGCGCTGTTCGCGCTGCTGGCGCTGACCGGCGCTGTGGCTCTGATCAACATCATTCCCGAAAACCCGTACCGGCCGGCGCCACCCTTCCAGCTCCTGGGGCGCACCGGCCACATCCTCAGCTTTGCCAGCATGACGCGTGCGTTGTCCGACCTGTGGCCCTTTCTGGCGATGCTGGCTGCACTGTTCAGTCTGTCTGCACGTCGCCCATCCGCCTACTGACCTTCGGAATCCCCATGAAAACCCGGACCTTGAAGCGCGCCACACTGCCCGGCCTGCGTAATCAGTTACGCGACTTCGCCCACGCCCGCGACTGGCAGCAGTTCCACACACCGAAGAATCTGGCGATGGCGCTCAGCGTCGAAGCGGCCGAACTGCTGGAATGTTTCCAGTGGCTGACGCCGGAACATAGCGCGCGACTCTCCGCGCGTGACCATCATGCGGTTGAACAGGAAATCGCCGATATACTGCTTTATCTGATCCGGCTGTCTGATGTGCTCGGCATCGACCCGCTGCAGGCGGCGCAACACAAAATGGCGGTCAACGCACGCAATTACCCGGTCGCCCTGTCGCGCGGCTCTGCGCGCAAACACTCCAAACGCTGACCGTGCGGGAACGGCGGGTATAATTCGTCCGGTCAGACTTCTTCCGCCGCTTGCGATGAGCCACTACAAACACCATGTTTTTTTCTGCTGCAACCAGCGCGAAGGCGGCGCGCGGTGCTGCTGCGAACATGGCGCGCAGGACATGCGCGATTACGCCAAGCAGAAGATCAAGTCTTTGAAGCTGTCCGGCCCCGGCAAGGCTCGCATCAATCAGGCCGGCTGCCTCGACCGCTGTGATGAAGGCCCGGTGCTGGTCGTCTATCCCGAGGCCGTCTGGTACACCTATGTGGACCGCGAAGACATCGACGAAATCATCAGCGAACACCTGCAGAACGGCCGTGTCGTGGAACGACTGAAAATCTGAAATTGGAAAATTTGCGGAAAGAACATCTGCCGTTCATTCCGCATTCAGCACTCCGCACTTCTCATTGCCTTTCCTGCCATGCCCGCCACTGAACTCCGCCCGATGCCGCCGTCCACGCTGGAACGCGTGGTGATTGACGGCCCCGCCGGCGCGCTCGAAACCGACATCAACGATCCCGGCGAACCACGGCGCGGCATCGCCCTGATCGCACATCCCAATCCGGTGCAGGGCGGCACCAAGGACAACAAAGTCGTCACCACGCTGGCGAAAACTTTTTTCGGGCTTGGTTATGTCGCCGTCCGGCCGAATTTCCGCGGCGTTGGCGGAAGTGCCGGCAGCTTTGATGAAGGCAACGGCGAAACCGAAGACATCCTTGCTGCGGCGCGTTACGCCACCGCACGTTTCGGTGAACTGCCGCTGCTGCTCGCCGGATTCTCGTTCGGCGCCTTCGTGCAGACCCGGGTGGCGCACGCTTTATCAGCCGAAAATTTGCCTGCCGAAAAGCTGGTGCTGGTCGGCCCCGCAGTCAACCGCTTCCCCGCTGCCACGGTGCCCGCCGATACGCTGGTGATCCACGGCGAAGTTGATGATGTGGTGCCGCTGGCCGCAGTGCTCGACTGGGCGCGACCGCAGCAATTGCCGCTGGTGGTAATCCCCGGCGGCGAGCATTTTTTTCACGGCAAGCTGCATCTGCTCGCGCAAATCGTCCAGCGCCATTGCGCATGAACGATAACGCGCCACTGGCAGCCCGCGGGCTGCGCAAATCCTATGGCGGTCGCGAAGTGGTCTGCGGCCTCGATTTTGCACTGCAGCCCGGCGAATGTTTCGGTCTGCTCGGCCCCAACGGCGCGGGCAAGACGACCACGCTGCGCCTGTGCCTCGGCCTCACCGATCCCGACAGCGGCGACATCAGCGCACTGGGGCTGGCGGTGCCCGGACGGGCGCGCGAGGCGCGCATGCGCATCGGCGTCGTGCCGCAATTCGACAATCTCGATCCCGATTTCACGGTCCGTGAAAACCTGCTGATCTTCGGCCGTTATTTTGGCATCGCCGATCACGAGCTGCATGCGCGCATTCCCGACCTGCTGGACTTTGCCGGCCTTGCCAGTCGCGCCGACGCGCGCATCCAGACCCTGTCCGGCGGCATGAAACGACGGCTGACGCTGGCACGGGCGCTGATCAACGATCCGGAACTGGTATTCCTCGACGAACCGACCACCGGACTCGATCCGCAGGCCCGGCATGTGATCTGGGAGCGCCTGCGCAACCTGCTGAAACAGCGCAAGACACTGCTGCTGACCACACATTTCATGGAAGAGGCTGAACGTCTGTGCAGCCGCATCGCGATCATGGATCACGGAAAAATCATTGCCGAAGGCGAGCCGCGGGCGCTGATCGCGCAGCACATCGAACCGCAGGTGGTTGAAGTCTATGGCGAAAGCGCACCGGACTGGGCAATCCGCTTTGGCCACGCAAATGCGGAACGCTGCGAAGCCACCGGCGAAACCATTTTTTGCTACACGCATGACCCGGCGCCACTGATCGCCGACCTTGATGCGCGCGGCGAGCTGCGTTACCTGCACCGCCGCGCCAGCCTGGAAGACGTGTTCCTCAAACTCACCGGCCGCGAGCTGCGCGACTGACATGCGCCATTCGCGTCAATGGGCATTGCCGCAATTCAGCCTGCGTTTCGCGCAGGTGTGGCGGCGCAATCTGCTGGTATGGCGCAAGCTGGCCATCCCGTCGATGCTCGGCAACCTCGCCGACCCGCTGCTCTATATGTTCGGCCTCGGTTATGGCCTGGGACGCATGCTGGAAGACGTGGGCGGCATGTCGTACATCGGCTTCCTTGCCGGCGGCATTGTCTGCTCCAGCACCATGATGAGCGCGTCGTTCGAAGCCATGTATTCGGCGTTTTCGCGCATGCACATGCAAAAAACCTGGGAAGCGATACTCAATGCACCGCTGACGCTCGACGATGTCGTGCTCGGTGAACTGGTGTGGGCCGCCAGCAAGAGCCTGCTCTCCGGCAGCGCCGTGCTGGTGGTCGCCGCGGTGTTGGGGTTGGTGCCGTCACCACTGGCGCTGGCCGTGATACCGCTGATATTTTTGACCGGTCTCGCCTTTGCCGCGCTCGGCCTGATCATGACCGCACTGTCGCCCAGCTACGATTTTTTCATGTACTACTTCACACT
The DNA here is from genome assembly GCA_021732805.1 of Betaproteobacteria bacterium. Taxonomy (GTDB): domain Bacteria; phylum Pseudomonadota; class Gammaproteobacteria; order Burkholderiales; family SG8-41. Next base: position 12,584 of record JAKFUJ010000320.1, read on the forward strand.
GTGCGTGACGCCGATGATGCTGTTGTGCGGCGTGTTTTTCCCGCTCGACCAGTTGCCCGCTGCCGCCCAGATTGCTGCGCAACTGTTGCCATTGACCCATGCCGTCAGCCTCGCCCGTCCGCTGCTCAATGGCGAGGTGCCGCCATCGTGGCTGCTGCACATTGCCGTGCTTGCGGTTTATACCGTCATCGGGTTTTATGTAGCACTGGCACTGACCCGGCGCCGGCTGCTGAAGTAAACTATTGAGAGTTACATGAATAATGACAAAAACATGCCTCTGCTCAGTTGGCAGCTCAGTTAGCATATTAGTGCTGCCATGTTTTTGGAAGCATCAATAACCCCATGCTCTGGATCAAATCCCTGCACCTGCTGTTCGTGATCGCCTGGTTTGCCGGGTTGTTCTACCTGCCGCGCATCCTCGTCAACCTGGCGATGGAAGAAGATGCAACCGCGCGTGCCCGGCTGTTGCTGATGGGGCGCAAGCTGTACCGCTTCATGTCTCCGCTTTCCGGCCTCGCCATGCTTTTTGGTTTGTGGCTGTGGCTGGGTTACGGTATCAGCGGCGGCTGGCTGCATGCCAAACTGGCGCTGGTCGTGCTGCTGATCGGTTATCACCATGCCTGCGGCAGCCTGTTGCGCAAGTTCGAGCAGGGCCGCAACACCCGTTCCCATGTCTGGTTGCGCTGGTTCAACGAAATACCGGTGCTGCTGCTGCTGGCGATTGTCATCCTGGTCGTCGTCAAGCCGTTCTAGTCTCATGTCACGTCTCGCCGCAATCCTCGTGCTGCTGATGGCGCTGGCCGCTCCCGCCTGCGCCGCCGATGCACGCATCATCGTCCAGCAGTCCCCTCTGGCCGGGTTCCAGTATTACGAGGG
>JAKFUJ010000437.1 GCA_021732805.1 Betaproteobacteria bacterium
ATGCAGGGTGCGGTGCACCGGGCATTTGTCGGCGATTTCCATCAATCGTGCACGTTGCGTGTCATCGAGATCACCCGCCAGACTGATTTCACGATCAATGCGATCAACCTTGCCGTCGCGTGTTTCGCATTCAGCACAATCAGCGGCGTGGGTTTTGTCGTGGCGCAGGCGCACGGTGACCCGTTCCAGCGGCCACTTTTTCTGGTCGGCATACATGCGCAGCGTCATTGAAGTGCAGGCGCCGAGGCCGGCCAGCAGCAGATCATAAGGTCCGAATCCGGAGTCGTTGCCGCCGACATCAGCGGGTTCGTCGGCACGCAGCCGATGGGCTCCGGCAGTGATATTTTGTGTAAAGCGGCCTTCGCGGGTCTCCGTGACGGTGACGATGCCAGGTTCGGCGCCGGGAGCGGGTGCTGCCGCAGCCGATCCAGTCTTGACGTAGCGACTGGCCCATGCGGACAGTACTGCCGCGACGTAAGCGGCATCCGCCTTGCCTGTCAGCAGGTGGTCTGCCGTGTCCAGAGAAACAAAACTTTTGGGATGTTTCGCCGCGGTATAGATGCGCGCGGCATTTTCGATGTCGACCGTGGTGTCCCTGGGCGAGTGAAATACCAGCAGCGCTTTGCGCAGGTGCGCGATGCGCTCGCCATTGTTGTTGGCGGCAATGTCATCCAGGAATTGTTTGCGGATGCGGAATTTGCGCCCGGCGAGCGTCACTTCGGCTTCGCCTTTTTCGGCGATTTCAGGCGCGGCGGCGCCGAGCAGATGCTGCACATGGCCGGGATCGAATGGCGCGCCGATGGTGGCGACGGCGGCGGCTTCGGCAATCTCACCGGCGGCGGCAAGCACGGCAGCGCCGCCCAGGCTGTGGCCGATCAGCACCCGCGGCGCCTGATGATGTTCACGCAGCCAGGCCGCTGCTGCAACAAGGTCGGCGACATTGGATGAAAAATTGGTATTGGCAAAATCGCCGGCGCTGCCGCCGAGTCCGGTGAAGTCAAAGCGCAACACGCCGAATCCGTGTTCGACCAGCGCGGCGCTGATGCGCGCTGCTGCCAGCGTGTCTTTGGAGCAGGTGAAGCAATGCGCGAACAACGCATAGGCCACCGGTGCGGCGGCGGGCAGGTCGAGGCGGGCGGCCAAAGGCGTGCCGAATGCGCCGGGGAAATGAATCAGATTGGGGGGTGTGCTCATGAGGACTCCTGAGTGTTCGCGGATACAGCTGCAGGCCCGGCCAATGCCGGGTGCGCTGCATGCGATGGTATTATCTGTCGCTGTTATGGCATTGTAGTCCAGAAAGAAAATCAATGAAATCAATTATTTACAATGAACTCGCAATGCTGGGTCTGCTGGTCGCGGTGGCTGCGCTGCCGGCAGCAGCCCAGGACTATCCAGCGAAATCCGTGCGCATGATCATCCCGTTTTCCGCCGGCGGCGCCGCCGACGTACCCGGTCGCATCGTCATGCAGAAACTGGGTGAGGCGTTCAAACAGCAGGTCATTGTTGAAAACCGTCCTGGCGCCGGTTCCACCATCGGCGCTGACATTGCGGCAAAGTCTGCGCCTGACGGGTACACCATTTTCATGATCAGCAATACGCATTTTGTCAGCGCGGCGTTGCACAAGAAATTGCCGTATGACTCGCTGCATGATTTCACGCCGGTAACCCAGATCACCAGTGCACCCAATGTGCTGGTGGTGCATCCCTCGCTGCCGGCGAAATCGATCAAGGAACTGATCGCACTGGCCAAGGCGCGGCCCGGCCAGATCGACTATGCATCTTCCGGCAATGGTAGTACCCAGCATCTGACCGGTGCGTTGTTTGCGAGCATGGCCGGCATCACGATCACCCATATCCCGTACCGCGGCAGCGGTCCCGTGACGTCGGACCTGCTCGGCGGGCAGGTGATGGTGGCATTTCCGGGCATCGCCGGCATGCTGCCGCACATCAAGAGCGGCAAACTGCGCCCGCTGGGTGTCACCGGATCCCGGCGTTCGCCTGAACTGCCCGAAGTGCCGACCATTGCCGAGGCTGGTGTCAAAGGCTATGAGATGGTGGCCTGGTTTGGTGTGGCGGGGCCCAAAGGCCTGCCACGGGACATCCAGATGAAGCTGCACGCCGACCTGATGCGGGTGATGAAAAACCCTGAGATGCGCAACAGCCTGCAGGCGGTGGGGCAGGAAGCGGCATGGCAGGATATGCCGGAGAAATTTCTCGAATTCATGAAAGTCGAAGCCGGGAAATGGGCCAAAGTGGTCAAAGCCAGCGGCGCGGAAATCAGTTGAAGGCGGAGGACGGTTGAAAAGCATTCAAGCTGTGCCGATAGGAAATTTTTTTGGCGGTTGGCGGTCATGTTGTTAACATGGGGCTGGAATTTCAAAAACAACGCTGGAGGAGATCATGAAAAAAGCAGTCGCGGCAAAAATTGCGCTCGCAGTAACCGGAATGATGTTGTGCTCATACGCTGTCGCGCAGGCGTATCCGGAGAGACCGGTACGCATGATCATTCCGTTTGCGGCGGGCGGCGCCACGGATGTGCCGACCCGGCTGACTTCCGCCAAGCTGGCGGAGCGTCTGGGGCAGCAGTTCGTCGTTGATAATCGGCCCGGCCAGGGTGGGGCGCTGGGCACGGCCGTAGCCGCCAAGGCGGAGCCCGACGGCTACACGATATTGCAGACTGCGACGCCGTTTGTGGTCAGCCCGCATGTCTACAGCAATCTGACTTATGACCCGCTGAAGGATTTTATTCCGGTGACACAATTCGGTTCTGCGCCGAATGTGCTGATCATACATCCGTCGTTGCCGGCGAAGTCGGTGAAGGAACTGATAGCACTGGCCAAGTCACAGCCGGGCAAACTGGACTGGGCGTCATCCGGCACCGGCGGCGGCCAGCATCTGTTCGGCGAACTGTTCATGTCGATGGCGGATATCAAAATCACCCATATCTCGTACAAAGGCAGCGGTGCGGCTGCCGCGGATCTGCTGGGTGGCCAGGTCAAGATCGGTTTTCCCGGCATTGCCATCGCCCTGCAACATCACAAGTCCGGGCGCTTGCGCGCACTGGCGGTGACCACCGCGGAACGTTCGCAGCAAATGCCGGAAATCCCGAGCATTGCTGAAGCCGGTGTGCCGGGTTACGAAGCTACGTTCTGGATGGGCATGGCCGTGCCGAAAGGCACGCCCAAAGCCATCATCGACAAGCTGCATCGCGAAACCACGGTGTTGCTGAAATCACCGGAAATTGTGGAAGGTTTCAAGCGCGCAGGCACTGATGCAGCGCCGTCCACGCCGGAGCAGTTCAGGAAATTCATTCAGTCCGAGTATGACAAGTGGGGCAAGGTGGTTCGTGCCGTGGGCATCAAGGCCTGACACATCCCGTTTCACAAAAAAACGCCGCCCGCGGGCGGCGTTTTTTTATGGGAAGCTTCATTCAGTTCAAGCCGCGCTGCGCTCCGGCCACATCGCAGCCAGACCGTCGGCGTCGGTGGCAGAAACGGTTGTGCGCATCATGTAACGCGGCTGGTCTGCGGGCCATGGCCGGCCACGGTGCATGGTCGCCCGGTTGTCCCACATGATCACGTCGCCGTTTTGCCAGTGGTGCTTGTAGAGATGTTCGGGTTGCGTCGCAAACGCCGTGAGTTCGTCGACCAGTTTCAGCGCTTCCTCGCGTTCCATGCCGTCGATGGCACAGGTATGCGAGGCAATGTACAACGCGTCACGACCGTTGACCGGATTGCGCCAGCGCATGCGCCAGGAGACGGCCGGCATGGTGGAGCGTTCGCGTTCGGAGGCGAGATGCGAGGCGATCTTGCCGCGTGAATGGGCATAGTCATGCCACGCCCAGGCATTCTCCAGCCTGTGCCGGGTTTCCGCGGGGAGGCGCTCCCAGGTCAGGCGCATCGACGTAAATTCGGTTTCACCACCGGTGGCGGCGACAGTACGCCCCGACAATATGGAGGTCAACGCCGGCGGGATTTTGAAGCAGCTATCGGTATGCCACAGCTGATTGGCTTTGGCGCGCAATTCTTCCTTGTGTCCTGGCGGCACCAGCGAGCCGTCGGGTTCGACATTGGTGAGTATGCTGAATGACGTGCCTTCCCCGCGCGACGCAGCCTTGGCAATTTCCAGCGGACCGAATTTTCGCGAAAACGCCAGTTGCAGTTCGTCAGTGATCGGTTGTTTGCGGAACACCAATACCGAATGCTCTTCAAAAGCGGAGCGCACAGCCTGGTATACGTCGTCGCTGGCCGCAGCTTCGGTCAGGCCAACGCCGCGTATTTCGGCGGCAAATCCGGGACCCAGTGGTATCACTTCCATCGGCGAATCCTCCTCAGTTCGGGTGCGGCATCGCACAGTCTGCCGATTTTACGCCGCTGCGTGCAGCAAATTCTTCCGGGGTCACGATATGGAAAGGCAGCGGCGGGCGACGGCGATTGAACACCAGCAAAGCCCGGTCCTTGCTCAGCAGATAGTGGGCGTCAGCCGCCGCGGCCAGTTGCATGAACTTCTGGTCATCGGCATCCGCGCAGTCGGGAAGGGCGATGGTGCAGTCTGCTTCGATGCGGCGTGCGATCCGCCGGCATTGCGCAATGCAGTCGGCCTGGCGTCCGCCATCCAGTGTCCATTTTTGCAGCGGATAACCGAGTACACGGACCAGTTCGGATTCACATTCGGCATTGATGACGATTTCGGCGGCACCGGCGGTTACAACTGCGCGTAGCGGCGCGATACCCGGGTCATCAAACACCAGCCAGTCCAGCCAGACATTGGTGTCCAGTACCAGCCGCAACACGTTTAGCCCGCCCTGGCCGCGACCGGTTTCAGTGATTTCCAGGTCGAAGTTGCATATGCGATCAACTCGCCCTGATCATCAACAAGTTCCGAGCGCAGGAACGAGATGCTGCGACCGTGACGGATGAAACGGGCAACACAAGTCAGTCGGCCGGCTTTGGCCGCCTTTACATATTGCACTTTCATTTCCAGCGTTGTGCCGGCGCCGCTGGTTCGATGCAGCAGGTGGCCCATTGAGATGTCCAGCACGAACGCGCTGATGCCGCCATGCAGGCCGCCCTGCGGATTGAACATGAAATCCTTCAGATCAAACTGGACGCGGCATTCATCGGCGGTGTAAGTCAGTTCAAGGCCGAACAGGCGTGCCAGGAAAAATTTTCCGAAATCCTGCTCATAAGTGGCCAATGCCTGATCGAAGGCATCGCGTGCTGCGGATTCATCCATGTCCATTGCATCCATTCGTGTTTTTACGGAAATGCAATGCTAACACCGCAGACGGGCCGATCGGTTCGGGACTGCTCCCGCAGTTTGCTATATTGACTGCTGCACCCCTCTACAATCATATTCAGGCGGGAGGAGATGACATGTTGATGCCGATGATTCGGATACATGCAGGGTGGTTGCTGCTGCTGACGGTTTTTATTTCCGGTGTTGCCGGAGCGCAGTCATGGAAGCCCGAACGCAACGTTGAAATCATAGTCGGCACCGCGCCCGGCGCTGCACCCGACAAAACGGCACGGCTGATTCAGCGTCTTTGGCAGACCCGGGGATTGTTCGATGGCCCGGTCAGTGTGATCAACAAACCGGGTGGCGGCAATCTGATTGCCTGGAGCTATCTCAATCAGCATGCCGGCAACGGTCATTATCAACTGATCGGGAATCTCAATGTATTGATCAGCCGTGCCATCGGACTCAGTCCTTTTGCGCATACGGATTACACCTGGATAGGCATGCTGTTTGACGAATATTTCGCGATCTCGGTGCGTACCGATTCACCGCTGTCCAGCGGCCGTGAACTCACTGCACGTTTGTTGAAGGATACGGGCTCGGTGGTGATTGGCGTCTCGACATCAATCGGTGGAGCCAATCACCTGTCGGCAGCGCTGGCACTGCAGCGGGCCGGAATTGATCCGCGCCGCGTGAAATTTGTCGCGTTCAAGGGCAGCTCGGAATCAGTCACGGCACTGCTCGGCGGGCATGTCGATGCGGTATCCACAGCCGTTTCAGCGGCGGTGCCGCTGGTGCGCAGCGGACAATTGCGTACGGTCGCGGTGTCTTCGCCGCTGCGCCTGGGCGGGGCGATGGCCAGCGTGCCGACATGGGAAGAGCAGGGTATCAGGGGCACCATGACCAATTTCCGCGCGGTGATTGCGCCCAAAGGCGTTGATTCAGCGAGCGTGAAATTCTGGGAGGCGCGCTACGGCGAACTGGCGGCGCAGGAAGAATGGAAAAAAGACCTTGAGGCCAATCTCTGGGTATGGAATTTCCTGGACGCCGGTAAAACCACTGCGGCAGTGAACGGATATGCCCAGGAAGTCGATGCGCTGGTAGCTGCATTGGGACTGCGCAAGTCACCCTGACTGCATACTAGGAAATTTTATAAATAATTGATTTTATTGATATTTTAACTATTCTGCTGGTGCTGTAATAACCAGCGGTCGAGCTGCTTTGCAAAAGCCTGACGATCGTTGTTGCTCAAGGCGCGCGGGCCGCCGGTTTCCACGCCACTGCTGCGCAGGGTATCCATGAAATTGCGCATGTCGAGCAGCCCCTGCACGTTGTCGCAGGTATACAGTTCGCCGCGGGGATTCAGTGCGGACGCGCCTTTGGCAACGACGGCGGCGGCCAGCGGGATATCCGCGGTGATGACCAGGTCGCCGGACATAACCTGCGCGACGATGTGGTTGTCGGCGACATCGAAGCCGCGCGGCACCTGGACCATGCGAATCCACTGCGAGCGTGGCACCTGCAGGCCGCTGTTGGCGACCAGTGTTACCGCAATTGCGGCGCGTTCTGCTGCACGATAAAGAATATCCTTGATGACGCCGGGGCAGGCGTCGGCATCCACCCAGATCGACATCAATGCTGCGGCAGGCGAAACACCGATTTGTCCTGATCACCGAGTTGTGCCATCAATCCGGTTTCCCAAGCCAGGTACTGTTTCATCGCCGCACGGTTGCCAGCGTGGCGGTCGTGCACAAAAAACAGGTAATCAATGCATTCGCGGTCAGATGGGATATCCGCCGTGGAGGCTGTCGGATTTCCGGCCCTGGTCCAGGCTGCGCTGCCGCCTTCGAGCAGACGCACATCCTTGATTCCGGCATCGAGCAGTTCGGTTGCCGCAAGGCGCGCAGTACCCGGGTCATCGCCGACCAGCACGACCGGCAACGCGGCGTCTTTTGCATCCTTGGCAATGCGTGAACGGATGCTCCAGCGGCTGCCGGGGATGTGCGCCTTGCGATAGGCCATGCTGGAACCGACGTCGAATACGCTGCAGGTTTTTGTGTTAACCAGTGTTTTTAATTCTGCAACGGCAATCGGCGGCAATTCCGGCAGGGCGGGTACTGACGTTGCAGGCGCTGACAGTGCGGCCTTTACACCGCCTTCCAGCACACAGGCATCGCAACCCAGCTGCTGCAGCCAGCTCGCAACCACCGGTGCGCGCACGTTTTCGCCGCCATCCACCAGCACGATGCGGGCATTGCGTACGCCGACCCACTGATCGGTTGCCTGGATCAGCTGGCCGCCGGGCGTGTGCTGGGCACCGGGCAGGCTGCCTGCCGCAAATTCTTCAAGGGTGCGCACGTCGCACAGGTAAGTGGTGCGTTCGGTTTCCGTCAGCCATGCGGCAATTTCCGCCGCTTTTACAATGCGTATTTTGAAGCGCGTCATCAGTGCTTGTGCCGCCTGTTGTTGCGCGGGCAACGTCGCCGGATCAATGCATTCCGGATATTGCAGCGCTGATCCGTGTTCCAGTTGCAGGTCCGACAGATACCAGCCCTGGGTTCCGTTCTCCAGTGCATAAACGGGATTGGGTATGCCGAAATTGATCAGCGTCTGCGCACCGAGTATGGAGCGCGTACGGCCGGCGCAATTGACGATGATTTTGGTTTTCGGATTCCTGACCATGCTGGATATCCGGTACGGCAGTTCAGCATTCGGACAGCAGGTGCTGCCGGGGATGGTCATTTTGTGATGTTCATGCAGCGGACGGCCGTCGAACAATGCAAAGTCCTCGCCGGATTCACGCATTTTGACCAGGTCCTGTGCAGTGATCCGCGGCGTGTTGTAGGCATGTTCCACCAGCTCGCCGAACAGTTTGCTCGGCACGTTGACCCCTTTGAACAGCACGTAACCGGCGGCTTTCCAGCTGCGGGTGCCGCCGTCGAGCACGGCAAGGTCGGTGTACCCTGCTGTAGCCAGACGCGCTGCGGCACGACGGGCAATCCCGGAGGCGCCGTCATCACAAAGGACAATGCGCGCGTTTTTGCGCGGTACCAGGGCGGAAATGCCCAATTCCAGCCGGCTGTATGGAAGGGGCGTGGCAAACAAAAGATGGCCTTCGCCGAATTCACCGTCCTCACGGACGTCCAGCAGCGCGATTTCGCGGCCATCGTGCAGCGCATTCTGCAGTTCAACAGGAGTGAGCGAGCGTATGGTGGGCATGGCAGAACCTGTAGTGTTCAACAAGCCGCGATTATAGCGGCGGTACCGCTGCATGAACGGGTGTCAGCGAAACAGCAGTGGCAGTCCGCTGGCGATGAGGATGGCCGCGACGAAACGCTTGAATGCTACGTCATCAAGGTTGGCATGGATGCGGTTTCCGATCCAGACGCCGATCAGCATCGCGGGCACCGCGATCAGGCATACCAGCAGCGTCGCGCGGTCATAGCTGCCGATGCTGGCGTAGCCGATTCCGCGAAGAATGCCGAGGCTGAGCAGTATTGCTGCAACTGTCGTGCGGAATCCGGATTTGTCGAACTTCAGCAAATCGAGATAAATCGCAAAAAACATTCCTGCCATCGAGCCGAAAATGGTGCCGACAAAACCCGCGGCACTGCCGGCGGTGGGAATGGCCAGCCACATCGGCACTTTCAGGTTTGCGGCCGGCCGCCAGGTCATCCACAGTGAATACAAGCCGTAAACGATGACAAACATACCCAGCGACCTGGCCAGTGCCGCGGAATCCAGCGTCTTGAAAAAATACAAACCGATCAGTACGCCGACGAGACAGAACGGCATCACCCGCCACAAGGCTGGCCAGCGGATATGGCGCAGGTTGCCGCGCAGAATAAAGCAGGAGGAGATGATGCCCAGAAAAGTCACCATCGGCACCACGTTTTTCAGCGACATCACCAGCGCCAGTAATGGCACAGTCACGCCGCCAAATCCGGCGCCGCCACGCACGGCGTAGGAAACAATGATGACGGCAGTGAAAAACGCGAACTCGGTCGGCGTAAACGCTTCCATGGCGACCGGTGAGCGGACTACTTTTCGGTTTTTGTCGGAGCGCGCACACCGCCGAGCAGTGCTGCGGTCGGCGCCGAGTTGCGATCGCGTGCGTGCGTCGGTGGCGCAGACGGGGTCTTGGTTGCGTTGCCGGAAGTGGTGGGTTCGTAGGGTTTGCTGAAATCAAAACCTTCAGTGCTGCGCTGCGGCGGCGGTGCCGACCGGCTTGCGGCAGATGCCGGCGGGCGGCTTTCCCGCCTCGGATGTTCGTCGTGCGTTTCTCGGCGCGGACGTCGTTCACGACCGCGCTCGGCATCAAAGTTTTTAGCTGACTTACGCGGGATGGCCCGTTTCAGCAGCTTTTCGATTTCAATCAGCAGCCGCGTTTCGTCCGGGCTGACCAGTGAAATGGCTTCCCCCGGCGTGCCGGCGCGCCCGGTGCGGCCGATGCGGTGGACATAGTCTTCCGGGGTATAAGGCAATTCGTAATTGATGACGAATGGCAGTTCGACGATGTCGATGCCGCGCGCCGCAATATCAGTTGCAACGAGAACCGTGGTCAGGCCTTCCTTGAAATCGTTCAGCGCCTGTTCGCGTTCGGCCTGGGTGCGATCGCTGTGGATCGCGGCAGCATTGATGCCGTCACGTACGAGTTCGCGCGCCAGCTTGTTGCAGTCTTTTTTCATGCGCAGAAATACCAGCACCTGTTTCATTTCACGGGAACGGATCAGGTGTGCCAGCAACGCATGTTTGTTGGGTGCGGGAATTTCGTAGACCTGGTGGTCAACTAGCTCGGCAGGGGCGTTGCGTTGCGCCACTTCGATCAGCAGCGGGCTGCGCAGCAACTGGCCGGCAAGTTTCTTGATGTCTTCGGAAAAGGTTGCCGAGAACAGCAGGCTTTGTCGTTGCGTCGGTATCAGCGCCAGGATGCGGCGGATATCCGGCAAAAAGCCCATGTCGAGCATGCGGTCGGCTTCATCGAGCACAAGAATTTCAACCTGACCCAGCGCCACGCTTTTCTGCTGCACGTGATCGAGCAGGCGACCGGGCGTGGCGATCAGGATGTCGACGCCTTCGCGCAGTGCTTTGGTCTGCGGCGTCATGTCGACGCCGCCATAAACCACGGTTGAACGCAGTTTGAGGTGTTTGCCGTAACCGCGCACGCTGTCGCTGACCTGGGCAGCCAGTTCGCGGGTCGGTGTCAGAATCAGCGCCCGTACCGGGTGCCGTGCCGGTGAAGGACTGGAATTGGCGTAAGGCGCCAGCAACTGCAGCATCGGCAAGGTGAAGCCCGCGGTTTTTCCGGTGCCGGTCTGTGCGCAACCCATGATGTCGCGACGTTCGAGAACGGCGGGGATGGCTTTGGCCTGGATCGGCGTCGGTTCGGTATAACCCTCATCAGCGACTGCGCGCTGGAGTTCGGGAATCAGCTTTAAATCGGCAAAAGACATGGCGTTGGCGGTAATTAATTCGCGGGCAAAGTTTTTCGGCGTTGTGGCTCAACCCGGAGCAGCCATGTTCATCATGCCGCGCGACACAGGCGCGCGGGACCACAAAGCTGGATTGACAACAGAGCAGGGAATAAAGCGGAGGTTGGAGCAGGGGAAATCACGCTGCCGGAGTATAACGCGGCTGGCGCCTCCGGACCAGCCGCAATGCCAAAAACTTCCAATTATTCAAAAATCTGGTAAATTGTGGCGGCCTTTGAACCCTGTCAATTCTGGATGAAAACTGCCCGCAATGGATGGCTATCACCCGCTACTGAATGACCCTGCGACACTCAGCCGGTTCCCGCTGATCCTGACGCTGGACACGCACGGCATCCCGCATCGCTGGATCAGCTGGCAGCATGCCTGCTATTACCATGCCAAGAACCAGGTGGCATGGAGCATGGGCAAGCACGCGTTTACCGTTCACGGCGGCATAAACCGCATGACCGGTGAACGTTCCGTGATCAGCGGCTCCAGCATCATCGCCATCAAGGGCAAGGCGATGGCAATGAAGTCGTTCAACCAGGTGCCGCCGCTGAACAACCGCGAGCTGTTTCACCGCGATCGCCAGATCTGCGCTTATTGCGCAACCAGCTTTTCCGGCGCGCGCCTGACCCGGGATCATATCGTGCCGTTTTCCAAAGGCGGTCGTGATACCTGGATGAATGTGGTGACGGCCTGCCGTGCCTGTAATGAGCGCAAAAGCGACCGCACACCGGAAGGTGCACGCATGGAACTGGTGTATTTGCCCTATGTGCCGAACCGCGCGGAGTATCTGATCCTCACCAACCGACGCATCCTTGCCGACCAGATGGAATTCCTTGCCCAGCACGTGCCGGCGCAAAGCCGTTTGCACCAGCAACCCTGATCATAGTTGCGCCGCAGGCTCGCTGAGCGGTCTGATCAGTTGCGGCTCAGCCGCTGCATCGCGGCCATGATTTCCTGATCGCTGGGCGGTTTGCGTTGTTTGAAAATCAGCCACAGCAGCGCGCCGTTGACCATGATGAACATGATTTCCATGTAGAGCAGCGTATCGACGATCACGTGTGCAGGTTTTTTCGCGAAAATGAAATAAAAACCTTCGAAGGTCGGAATCGCTGCCTTGGTCATCGCGAATACCGATTCCATGGGCGGGAACAGCAGCATCAACACCAGGTTGAGGCCGGTAAACAACAGGGCGGCATTTTGCAGGCTGATGTTGCGGGTTTTTGCGCCGACTGTTTTGTCACGCAGCAGCAGCCAGGCAATGCCCAGATTGATCAGCACAACCATGATCTCGATTGCCAGCAGATCGGCGTTGATGACGCTTATCAGCGGCTTGTCGGCAATAAAATAAAAACCGGCAAATACCGGCAATGCCGAGGAGGCGACTGAGTACTGGTCTATCGGGGGAAACAGCATGATCAGCAGCAGGTTGGCCACCGCAACGGCCAGTGCGATACTCTGGTTTCTGTTCATGCTCCGGTAGCATCCGTCGGATTGGTCGAATTCAGTATAGCCGAATCGCCCGCTAACGCGGTAATGCAAGCCGTTGTTTTTTAAAGCCGCCTTGAATCAGCCGGAGGTGCACCAGGGCAGGTTGAGCGCCTGCAGTGCGGTTCCGGTGGCAGAATCCTGAACAAAAACTGCCAAGTTCAGATCGGCTGCTTTCCAGCCGCGATCCTTGGATATCGACTGCTCTATGAGCAGCGGGGTATTGGCGTTCAGGGCAAACGGTCCATACAGTTCGCGTACCACAAAATCATGAAGCAATCGCTTGCCGCGGTTTTCTCCGGCAGGAACATCGGTAGCCAGATTGTTTTCGTAAACAGCGACAAACGCCTGCGCCGCCGAAGTCGTACCGTTGCGGACTACCTTGGCGTTCAATTTCGCCTGGTTGCTGTCGGTGGTAACGGTCAGGCTGATCTGTGCACCAGGTGCCTGGCCGTTACCGGCAGACACACGCTGACCGAGGTCATCGCCGAATCCACCGCGCCGGTAATCCGCGCCATTCAGCATCAATTGCGGGGTGTACACCACTCTCGAATTAATGCGCCGGTTTGCTTCGCGCTGCCGCTCGCTGAAGCGGGCCTGGGCAAATGGGTCTTTCCAGCCCAGGTAATTCCAGTAATCCACATGAAAAGACAGTGCCAGCACGCGCTGCGGGGTATAGCCGCGCTTCGGCAATGCGCTGAACCATTGATCCGTGGGCGGGCAGCTATCACAGCCTTCCGACGTATACAGCTCGAGCAAGGCTACACGCGACTTGCCGGATTCAGCACTGCAGACTGCGGCAGCGGCAGGGGTTGCGGAAAGCAGCGACATCAGCAGCAGCGTCAGCGAGGATTTCAAATGGATTGACATTTTCATGTTCAATAGTCGAAGCGGCAACGGAATACTTACATCCGCACAAATTTTGTTATGATGCCGCAGTGCTTTGCTAATTAATTGATTTAATTGATTTAATTTATTTTTACATGAAGACATTGACATGAAAGTCGATCTCCACAGCCATTCCACCTGTTCCGACGGTCTGCTCGGTCCCGGTGAACTGGTGGAGCGTGCGGTGCTGCGCGGCGTAGACATGCTGGCATTGACCGATCACGATGAAATCTCCGGACTTGCCCCGGCACGATCAGCCGCCGCGCAATGGGGCTTGCGCCTGATC
>JAKFUJ010000299.1 GCA_021732805.1 Betaproteobacteria bacterium
GTAAGTGTCTGTTTAGGGGCATCGATTGTCAATAATGATAATTGTTCTCATTAAAGTCTGCAAGCTTTTCCATGGTGCCAGCCTTGACCTGACAAGCTGCCGGGATATATTCGACCTCTCCCAAGTTACTCCTCAGACCAACCGGCAGGAACAGCATCATGAAACTGGCATTCATCGGACTCGGCGTCATGGGCAGCCCCATGGCGGGACATCTGGCCCGGGCGGGGCACTCACTGACAGTTTACAACCGGTCCCGCGACAAGGTGCAGGCCTGGGCGTCCCAATACAACGGGACGGTTGCGGATACACCCGCTGCGGCTGCGACCGGAGCGGATATCGTGTTCAGCTGCGTCGGCAACGACAACGATGTGCGCGAGGTGACCATCGGCAAGCCCGGTGCGTTTCAGGGCATGAAGCGCGGCGCCATTTTTGTCGATCACACCACGGCCTCCGCCGCCGTTGCGCAGGAACTGCATGCCGTGGCGAGCGCGCAAGGATTGCATTTTCTCGATGCGCCGGTATCCGGTGGGCAGTCCGGCGCCGAGCAGGGCATCTTGACGGTGATGGTCGGCGGCGATGCCGCACCCTATGCGCGGGCGGAACCGGTGATTGCGCATTTCGCGCGCGCGGTGACGTTGATGGGGCCGTCCGGCGCCGGACAGAAAACCAAGATGGTCAACCAGATCTGTGTGGCCGGCGTGATTCAGGGGCTGGCCGAAGGGCTGGCCTTCGCGATGCATGCCGGACTGGATGCCAAACGCGTGGTCGACGTCATTTCCAAAGGGGCCGCCACCTCGTGGCAGATGGAGAATCGCGGCAAGACCATGGTTGACGACCAATTCGATTTCGGTTTTGCGGTGAACCTGATGCGCAAGGACCTGCGCATTGCGATGGAGGAGGCGCGCGCCAATGGCGCGCAACTGCCGTCAATCGCGTTGATCGACCAGTTCTATGCGCGGGTGCAGGAACAGGGCGGTGGTAAGCTCGATACGTCGAGTCTGATCAGGTTGTTGATGAAACGTAAAATGTGAAACGTGAAACGTAAAATGTGAAACGTAAAATGTGAATGTAAATGTGAAAAGTGGAACGAGAAACGTGATAGGTGAAATGTGAAGGGTGGAGAAAATAAAGTGGTGCGTGGAGGAGCGCAACCGGCCGTGACGCCGATGCCGTCGGCAACCGTGACCATCGTGCGTAACGCCGGTTCAGGCATTGAAGTGCTGATGATGAAGCGCAACCTGCAATCGGGTTTTGTGCCGGGCATGCATGTGTTTCCCGGCGGCGGTCTGGACGCCTCCGATTTGTTGTTTAAAAACAATGGTTTATGTTCCTGTTTTGACGATACCCAAGCCAGCGGCGCTCTGGGCATGGCCTGCGACGGTCTGGCTTATTGGGTTGCTGCGATCCGCGAGGCGTTTGAGGAATCGGGATTGCTGCTCGCCCGTAACGCCGCCGGTGCAGTGGTCTCATTGACGGATCCAGATACTGCCCAGCGTTTTACCGAGCATCGCCGTCAGTTGAATGCCGGTGCCGTGGAATTTCCGGCGCTGTTGCAAACGGAAAGCCTGCAACTGGCGGCGGATCAACTGACCTATTTCGCGCACTGGATCACACCGGTCGGATTACCGCGGCGTTACGACACGCGTTTTTTCATGGCTGAAGCACCGGCCGACCAGGAAGCGCTGCAGGATGAGCGCGAAACCATTGCGGCGACATGGCTGAGCCCGGGCGAGGCCCTGACGCGTCATCAGCGCGGCGAATTCGGCATGCGCACGCCGACCGTGCGTACGCTGGAAACCTTTGCCGATTACAACAGTGTGGCCAGTCTGCGCAGCGGACTTGCCGGTCGCCAACATGAAATCCGCACCTTGTTGCCGCGTATAGACCGCGAAGGTCGCCGCATACTGCCCGGTGAATCCGGCTATGAGGAGGCCGGCGCGACAGCCGGCGCTTGAACATGGAAGAGGCGCCTGCCATCGTTGCCGGTGCTGTCGTCGGTATTGCACCCGGCGTGCGCCGCGTGACTGCACCCAATCCCGGTGTGATGACCGGGCCGGGCACCAATACCTATATTGTGGGTGACGATGAACTGGCATTGATCGATCCCGGTCCCGAACTGGATGCGCATCGCGACATCCTGCTCAAAGTCGTCGGCGACCGTCTGCGCTGGATACTGTGCACCCATACTCATCGTGATCATTCGCCACTGGCGCGTGAACTGAAAGCGGCCACCGGCGCACAGGTCTACGGTTTCGGCGTCACGCCCGATGATGGACGGCAGGATGAAACTTTCGCGCCGGATCACGCACTCGGCGACGGTGACGTGGTGACCTGTGGCGCGCATAAATTGCGCGCGGTGCATACCCCCGGCCATGCGTCCAACCATCTGTGCTATCTGCTCGAAGATCGCGGCATCCTGTTCACCGGCGATCACATCATGCAGGGTTCGACGGTGGTGATCTCACCGCCCGACGGCGACATGCAGGCGTATTTTGATTCGCTGCAACGTTTGCTGACGTTGCCGCTGCGCGCACTGGCCCCCGGTCACGGCCGCATCATTGCATCACCTGAAAAAGAGGTGCACAAACTGATTGCGCATCGCTTGAAGCGTGAAGAAAAGATTCACTCGGCGCTTGCTGCAGCGGGGCCGGCGACGCTGGAAATACTGGTGGGCCATGCTTATGATGATGTGCCGGAAAACATACACCATGTCGCGATGCGTTCGCTGCACGCGCATCTGCTGCGGCTGGAACAGCTTGGTCGTGCAACGCAGAGCGCGGGGCAGTGGCGGGTCGCCTGACGGTGGGTTGTTGCATCAATCCCTGCTGCGATAGACGCGATATATATAAGTAATTGATTTAATTACTATTTTTTAATATCAGTCAGCGCCACCGGCTGGCCTGCTGCGAACGCCGCGGCATTCGCAAACGCTTCGCCGAAATAAGCCTCGTAGGTGTCGCGCTCCAGCCATGCGCTGTGCGCCGTGCACAAGGCGTTGTCGAGTTTCAGCAGCGGATGGTTGCCGTGCTGTACCGGTTCGTTTTCATAAACGTCGGTGGCTGCCATGCCGGGTCGTCCGGCTTTCAGCGCTGCAACCAGCGCGCCGGGTTCGATCAGTTCCGCGCGCGCGGTATTGACCAGCAACGCGGTCGGTTTCATGCACGCCAGATGCGCGGCCTTGACCAGGCTGCGGGTGTCTTTCGAAAGTCGCGCCATCACCACCAGCACATCAGCCCGGGTGAACAGATCGTCCTGACTGCTTGCGCTGTCGTAACCGTCGGTGCGCGCGGCAGCGAGCGAATTTTCACGGCCCCACACCACTACCTGCATGCCGAAACTCCTGCCGGTGGCGGCGACCAGCTTGCCGATGGAACCCAGCCCGAGGATGCCCAGCGTCTTGCCGTGCAGGCCCGTGTTGAAGCGGTCGCGCCAGATGCCCTGGCGCATCCAGTCGGATTCGTGCGCCACGTCGCGCAGGCTCGCCATGATCAGCGCCCAGGTGTGTTCGGCAACCGTGTGCGGCGAGGCATGCCCTCCGGACATGATGGTGATGCCGCGGTCGTTGCAGGCATCGACATCGATATGGTGGAAGCTGCGTCCGGTCTGGCTGAACAGTTTCAGTTTCGGCAGTTGTTCGATGATCCCGCGCGTAAAGCGCGTGCGTTCGCGGACCGGCACGATGATTTCGGCATCGCGCAGATTGGCCACCAGCGCGGCCTCCGGCGGCGCAACGTCGCGGTAAATGCGCACGTCATGACCGGCCAGCAGTTTCAGGCAGTCCAGTGTATGCACCAGACCGTGGTAGTCGTCGGGGATGGCGATAATCATGGCCCGCAGTGTATCGCGGCTGGCGACGGTGGATGTGTCACAATCGCGCCTCTCCCGAAACAGCCGTCGCGACAGACGAAAGGATTCATAGTATGGAACTCGGATTAAAAGGCAAAGTGGCCGCAGTGACCGGCGGTACCGAAGGCATCGGCGGCGCAACCGTGCGACGGCTGGTGGCTGAAGGTGTGAAGGTCGCGTTCTGCGCGCGGCGCAAGGAACTGATCGATGCACTGGCCGCCGAACTGAAAAAAAGCGGCGGCGATGTGTTGGGCGTGGTGGCCGATGCCTCCAAAGAAGGCGACATGGAGCGTTTCATCGAGGAAACCGCGAAACATTTTGGCCGTCTGGATATTGTCGTCAACAACGCCGGCGGTTCGGGCCAGGTGGCTTTCGACAAGGTCGAAGACAGCTTCTGGGACCTGGACATGGAAATCAAGGTCATGGCGCAGGTGCGCACCGCGCGCGCGGCCATCCCGCACATGAAAAAAGTCGGTGGCGGCCGCATCATCAGCCTCAACATGGTCGGCGCCAAGCAGCCGGGCGCCGCGATGTTCCCGACCACTGTCAGCCGTGCCGCGGGCCTCGCGCTGTCCAAGGGGCTGTCCAAGGAACTGGCGGCCGACAATATCCTGGTCAACGTCGTCGCCGTCGGCAAGATCAAATCCAAGCAGCAGGAGCGCGGCGCAGAGCGCAACAAAAAAACGGTCGAGCAGCATTATGCGGATACCGGCAAGACGGTGCCGATGAAGCGCATGGGCGAATCCGAAGAAGTCGCCAACGTCATTGCTTTCCTTGCATCCGATGCCGCGAGTTATGTCACCGGCTGCTGCATCAACGTCGACGGCGGATTGTCCGGCGTGTTGTGATATCTGCCGGTCGCTGGTCGGCAAATTTTTCCTGAGTCGTCATTCCGGCGAAAGCCGGAATCCAGGAATGCTCGAAGAAAAATCTCTGGATTCCGGCTCGCCCCCCAAGGGGCCTTCCTTCGGGGCGCGCTTTGTTTGGCCGGAATGACGCGTTGGTTGTGAAAGTCTCCTGTTGAATACTGTCTCCCCGCGCGACGCGCTCGCAGGCTGGTGTTTCGTAGCAGTGGTCATCCTCGTGGTAGCCGCGGTGGCGCTGCCGTGTTACCCGGGGTGGATCACCGGCGTCATCGCATGGAGCGCCTGCCTGCTGTTGCTGCCGCGCCTGCCGCGCCACCAGTTGCTGATGGTGCTGGCGCTGGCAGGCATCGGCGCATTGGGTATCGCATTCGGCACGGCACGCGGCAGCGATGGGTTGATCCGCCTGGCGCTGACGCAGAACGTGCCGCTGTCCGGCATGCTGATCGCGGTGTCGTTCCTGCAATTGATTGCGGTCCGCGAAGACAGCGATGCCGAGCCGCTGCAAAAAGGCCGCGGCGCGCTGTTCAAGACCATGATCGGCGTGCATCTGTTCGGCGCGGTGATCAACTATTCCGCGGTGGCGATATTCGCCGATCGCCTGAGTGCACGCACGAAGCTGACGATGGAGCAGGCGATGGGCCTGTCGCAGCCATTCATCGTCGGCGCGACCTGGTCGCCGTTTTACGGCGCAATGGCCGCGGTGTTGACGGCGGCGCCCGATGCCAGCCTGCCGCTGCTGATTTTCTGGGGGTTGCCGGTTTCCGCGATCGGCATGGCGGTGACCTGGTTCACGCTGACCTCGGAGCGGCATGGCAGGGCGGAGAACTTCGTCGGTTATCCGCTGCATCTCGAAGCCCTGTGGGTGCCGGCAGTGCTCGCTGTCGGTGTGCTGCTGGTGCATGAGTGGCAGCCGCGCTGGTCGGTGATGGCGATCATCGCCGCGATGGCATCGCTGGTGACCATCGTGACACTACTGGTGCGCAGCGGCGCGCAGGCCGGCGCCACGCTGCTGCGCCATGTGCATACCCGTCTGCCGGGGATGAACGGCGAACTGACGCTGTTCCTCGCTGCCGGCATATTGTCGGCCGGCATGAGCGGCACCATCGATGCGCTGGACCTCGGTCTGCCGTTTGCGCGGTTCGGCGCGTTCGAAGCGAGCATCGTGCTGGTGGTGATGAACGTCTGCGCCTGGCTCGGGCTGCATCCGATCATCCTGGTATCGGTGCTGGGACCGTGGCTGCTGCCGCTGCAGCCCAACCAGACGCTGCTGGCAATGACCTTCCTGATGAGCTGGGGCATCGGCCTGACCGCTTGTCCTATGTCGAACACCATGCTCGGTATGGCGGGGCGTTATGACTTGCCGTTCGGAAATCTGCTGGCGCTGAACCGGCGTTACAGCATCAAGATGACGATGGTGTGTGTTGCGGTGATCCACGTTTACGTGGCGATTACATCCGGCGGCATTTGAGGAAGTATCGAAACAGGTTTTAAGGTGTCCGTCATGATCCGGGAAGTTCGTAGTAGATATCAGCCTATTTCGATAGGAGGTACATCCCGGGCGCATATGCCCGGGGAATTACGGACGAGGCTAACTGTCTGTTTATTAAAAACAAAGAAATTTCCTGCACTGATTTCCGGTGCCCCAACCTCGCCCGGTGCAATCACAGGCAGATTGAGTTTCCGATCTCCTCATGTCAGCATCAATTTGTCTGCACAACCATGAGGTTTGCATCATGTCGCGTCCATTTACCTCGTCCTTGAACAGCGCCATCGGCGTCAGCCTTGTCTTTTTGCTCGCCTCGCCAGCGGCCATGGCCCAGACCTGGGACGGCGACACTAACGCTAACTGGGGCGTTGCCACGAACTGGAATGGCAACGTTGCACCTTCTGCAGGCGATACGGTCACCATCAACAATGGTAGCCTCGGCAACCAACCCAGCATCAGCAGCGGCGATAGCTTCACCGTCCAGCAGACCGCGATCACTGCAGGCAGTCTGACGATTGGGGGCAGCCTGACTTCAAACGTCACTGTCCAAAATCCAGGAACCCTGACCATTCAAGTTGGCGGTGATCTCGTTGGCAACGTCACCAACAACGGAACATTTAACAATTCCGGCAGTGTTACTGGCAACGTCTCCAATTCCGGAACGCTGCACGCATTGAATGGCGCCTCCTTCCATTCCTTGTCGAACACAGGCCTGTTTGACCTGGGCGGCGGCGTAACCAATATTGTGGATACTTTGGCGCTGGGGGCGGGCTCCAGCTTGAGCATCGCAATGGCTGACTACCCGTCCGGAGGCCCGTCAATCCTGGCCGGTAACGCAGTACTTGGCGGCTTGCTCATGCTCGACTTCAGCGGGGTCTCCTTTATCGACGATTTTTGGACGTTTGATCTTATCCAGGTTGGCGTTGGAGGGGGATTAACGGGCGACTTTTCCGGTTTCCAGGTTTCGGGTCTCGCACCCGACCTGTCGTTCTCCGCCAGTCAATTCGACACTTATTACAGTATCAATCTTGAACGGATGATCACAACACCAGTGCCCGAGCCTGAGATCTACGCCATGCTCGGCCTTGGGTTGGGTTTGATGGGGTGGGTCGGGCGGCGCAGGAAGCTGCAGACTGCAGCTTGATACTCATCAGCCTTCACACAACCCCGCTGCGGCGGGGTTTGTGTTTAGGGGAGGGCTGGCCCCTTTGATTTTTTCTCGTGACTATCTCAACGTATTGGCGACAGCCTCAAAAAATGCCCAGTCGTTGACGACGGCGTCGCCCAGCGGCTTGGGTTGCGCGCTCCACACCACAATCACGACTTTGGCTGCGGGATTCACGTACAGAAACTGTCCGTGTATGCCTTCCGCCGAATAGGCGCCGTCACGCCGTGATACCGGCGTGGTGCCGGTCCACCACAGATAACCGTAATCCAGCGCTTTGCCGTTACGCAGTTTTTTGGGTGTCGTGGCTTCCTGCATCCATCCTGCCGGCAGGATGGATTCGCCATTGATGCGGCCGCCGTTCAGCA
The DNA here is from genome assembly GCA_021732805.1 of Betaproteobacteria bacterium. GTDB lineage: Bacteria > Pseudomonadota > Gammaproteobacteria > Burkholderiales > SG8-41. Next base: position 7,732 of record JAKFUJ010000299.1, read on the forward strand.
TGAACAGGCCGAGGCGGCCATAGTCGCGCAATGTCGCGCTGAATCCGCTGCCGCCGATTTCAATGCCGTCAGGTGATTCCAGCCACCAGTTGGCGTCGGCTTCCATGCCGACGCGGCTCCAGATGCGTTCGTGCAGATAGCTCGCCAGTGGTTGACCTGTGGCGTTGCGCAGGATTTGTGCGGCGACCTGCGTCTCCCCGGTGTTGTAGTTGTTCACGCTGCCGGGCGCGGCTGCGCGCGGCAGGTTTTTCATCACCGCCAGCGCGGCGCCGGGTTTTTGCGCAATCTGCGCTTCCAGCAGACGCCGCCGATCAGACTCGGGATCGGTATAGGTCTCAGTCCAGCGCACGCCGGAGGACATCATCAGCACGTCGCGTATTGACACACCGTCATAGGCGCTGCCGGCCAGCGCCGGCACGTAACGCGTGACCGGATCGGCAAGACTCCTGATTTTTCCCTGCTGGATGGCCGCGCCGATCAGTGTTGATGTGATCGATTTCGCAATCGACATCGACATCCAGCGTGTGCGTTCGCTGTTGCCGTAACGGTAACGCTCGAGCTTGATGCGGCCGTTTTTCAGGATCAGCAGTCCGCTCACGCGGTTCAGTTCCAGATAGTTTTCGAGATCGTACTGTTTGCTGCCGTCGCTGAAGTTGATGGTCTTCAGTGGAACGGAAGCCGGCGGCAAAGGCATCGGCCTGTCCGAGCGCGGCACGCTGCGCACCGGAAACAGCCGGTCGATGTTGCGAAAGGTGTTGACCGCCATCTCCGGCGTCAGTACGCCGTCGTAGATCTGGCGCACGCTGCCGATGGTTTCGGCGGCGTGCGGATACGTGGTTTGAGCTGATAGTGCTTCGTACGCGGGCAGAGTGACTGCGAAAGCCAGCGCGATGCGATGCATCAAAAAGCGGCGGTGTTGATTATTGTGTGTCACTCAGAGCAAATATATCCTGACTGGACGGCGCGTTACCTGACGCTGGACGGAAGCACGGTGAAGTCACTGGTTTTCGGCAGTGACTGCATCGCCCTGTGCAAGGCCTCCGGCGGTGCAACCAGCTTGCGCGCGGCCAGGTCCAGCCAGCCGCCGGCACTGGTCACACGGGCGCAAAGTGTGCCGTCCGGTCGCAGGATTTCATTGCGCAACAGGAAGCGGCTGCCGTCTGCGGAGTGACCTGCAATCGCCAGCGTCACGGTGATCTCCTGCAGCAGGCCGACTTCCTTGCGGTATTCCACTTCGTCTTTCATCACCACGGGGCCCAGCCTGAGGCGCGCGAACTCCCCGACCGGAAAGCCGTTCTCGGCGAAAAACATCATGCGCACGTCGGCGGCCTTGTCGAGAAAGGCGGTGTTTTTCATGTGGGCGTTGAAATCCATGTCGGCCCAGCTGGCGAATAGGGTTTTTGAATAGATGGGGTGTCTCCGCTACGGGATGGTGGTATCCGTGACGTCTAACGTGGAGCGCCGGTTGTGCGTCACAGGTATCAGATGGGTAGGGTGGGCAAAGCGTAGCGTGCCCACCGTGTATTCAATGAGACGGCGTTTCCGTGGGCACGCTACGCTTTGCCCACCCTACGCTTGCTGCTACGCAGCTCATCCGCCCTATGGTTTTCAAGGAAAAAGTTCCTCGCGCTTCCACTTTTTCCAGAGTTCCGCTGCCATACAACAGTCAAGCCAATTATTGATTATGTAGCTATCTTTAAGATGCGAAGGAGGGGTTGGCTCATGGTTAAAATAATAGCAATATGTTTTTATGAGACTTTGTCCTCGAATTGGTTGCGTGCCAGGGTCGATAGGCCATCGTATCGCCGAGATTATTTTCATCATGTCATTGTGCTCCGCTTGAATATGCAGATCTTCGACGGAGGAGATATCTAGCAGTTTTGATATCTCTATTAGGTCGTATCCATTTCCATTGAAGCTAACGATTGTTCCTTTAGATGAAATGATTCGCTTAGCTCCTTGAATCATCTTATCTCGATAGCGGTAAGGGGAATATATATTGCTGTTGATGTCGAGGATTCCAATAATGTCGGTGCCATAATCAAATGCAAAGATTTTGCTATTTTTCATTGTTTTTGAAGAGCCGCGTCTCTTTTGAAACTGCAGCCCGTATTTCGTTCTATTGCATACGGCCTGCATTTGCTCAAGTCGTATGCCGTTCTTCGCGGATGACCCGACGCAGAGTGGATTCAATCTGCTCGCCCGTCATGGCCAGGCGGAGCGCTTGGTTGATGAGAGTCTGGTAGCCACGTTCTCCAGCCTTGGCCTTGAAGAACGCAATCATTGCGCCGTCCAGCATGATGGAAACGCGCTGTTTGCCCAGATGTTCGCTGACCGCTGTGGAGAATTCGTCGCGGCTGACATCTTTCAGGCCTACGCGCAGGCGTGGCGGCTTAGAGGTAGCGGGAGAGGGTTTTGATTTCATGGGGTTCCGGACGTTCGGACGGGCCATGGAAATGCATTCTCGCCTGACGGGGAGAACCTCAGGCCACCGCCAGCAGTGCCCGCGGATTCCTGTCGGCGATCAGCAGCAGGGTTTTTGCGGCGCCCGAGGGCGCACGGCGGCCTTGCTCCCATTCCTGCAGGGTGCGCGGGGATACGCCAAGCAACTCGGCAAAGCGAGACTGCGAAAGCCCGGTCTTTTCCCGGATTTTGGAGACCGACGGCAGGGTGCGGACGCGCCCATGTTCGCCGCGCTTGATCTCGCGGATGCCCTCGAGGATTTCCAGTCCGATGTTGCGTTTAGCTTTCGGCATCGATTTCTTCCTTGATCTGTCTGAGGATATGCCCCGGTATCGAGTCTGTTTCATTCTTGGCGTACATCGTGAGCAACCATACCTGCTCCCGGCGCAGTCTCAGGTAATAGATGATGCGCACGCCGCCGCGTTTGCCGCGTCCGGGCGCGCCCCAACGCATTTTCCTGACGCCGCCGGAGCCGACCACCAGATCACCCGTTTCCGGGTTGGCGGCCAGATGCTGCTCCAGTTTTGTCAGATCGTCGTCCGAATAACGTTCGCTGAACAGGCGCGAGAACAGCTTGGTCTGGATGAACGTGAACATGCCGGATTATACGTCAGAGACGTATTACGTCAATGACGGACCATGAGAAATCGTAGCCCGGATAAGCGTAGCGTAATCCGGGGCATGCAACGCATTCCAGCCGCTACGCCCGGATTGCCCCCCAAGGGGACTTCCTTCGGGGCGCATCCGGGCTACATTGGCAACGGCGGTCGATTTTTTTATAAGTATTTGATTATATTAATTATTTCTTTGTCAGAGTTGACTGAGGATTTCCGCCCCCTTTTTCAGCGTTTCCTCCGACTTCGCAAAACAGAAGCGCAACACCCGATGCGCTGGCGGCTGGCGATAGAACACCGATACCGGGATTGATGCCACGCCATGTTCCTTGGTCAGCCGCACTGCAAGATCAGTGTCCTTCTCTTCGCTGATCGCTTCATAAGACAGGTTCTGGAAAAACGTGCCGCGCGAGGGCAGGGGCTTGAAGCGCGAACCTTTGAGGGCGTCGAGAAAAAAATCGCGTTTCTGTTGATATAACGCCGCGAGTTGCAGATAGGCATCCCGGTTTTTCATGTATTCGGCGAACACGTACTGCAGCGGGCCGTTGGTGACGAAAGCGTTGAACTGGTGCACCTTGCGGAATTCGTTCATCAGTTCGCGCGGCGCGGCGACGTAGCCCATTTTCCAGCCGGTGACGCTGTAGGTCTTCCCGAACGATGAGATGAAAAAGCTGCGCTCAGCGAGACCCGGGTAACGGGCGACGCTCTGGTGCTGGTGGCCGTCAAACACGATGTGTTCGTAGACTTCATCGCTGATGACGACGATATCGGTTTTTTTCAGCACAGCTTCCAGCAGGCGCAGGTCTTCGGCGGAGAGTACGGTCGCGGTCGGGTTGTGCGGGGTGTTGAGGATGATGGCGCGGGTTTTCGGGGTGATCGCAGCCTCAACCGCCTGCCAGTCGATGCTGTACTCCGGGTAACGCAGTTGCACATACACCGGCACGCCGCCATGCACTTCAACCGCCGGCGCGTAGCTGTCGTAGGTGGGTTCGAACAGAAGGACTTCGTCGCCGGGGCGGATCAGCGCGGCGACGGCGGTGTAAATCGCGTAAGTGGCGCCGGGTACGATGGTGACTTCGTGTTCGACGTCGTAACGCGCGCCGTACAGCGATTCTATTTTTTCGGCAACGGCCTCACGTAGCGGCACGATGCCGGCCATCGGCGGGTACTGGTTGACGCCGGCATTGAAATGTTTGGTGACCAGCGCACGCAGTTCGGGTGCGCAGTCAAAATCCGGGAAACCCTGAGACAGGTTGATCGCCTTGTATTCGGCGGCGAGGCGCGACATCACCGTGAAAATGGTGGTGCCGACATGAGGGAGTTTGGAGTGGATTTGGCCGGGGTAGGTCGGCATTATTGATATCGGTTTGTTGTCGTTGTCTGAGCGTTACTTCCGCGGCAACCATTCTAGCTTAACGGTTTGCGGCGACGCCCGGACGATTCTTCGACAACTCGCGGAAATCATCCGCGAAATCCTGCAGACGTTGCAGCAGATGATTGCGCTGCTCTGCAGTCAGCATGCGGTCTGCCGCGGCATAAAATTCGGCGCGCTTTTTCCACGACTCTTCAAACAGGCGCGTCTGTTCCGGTGTGCGTCCGCCTTCCCAGTGTACCAGCCAGTCGCGCAGGCGTTGTGCGAACACCTTGCGCTCGCCGCCGCGCAGTTCCAGCAACGCAAAAAATTCGCGTTGTCGGCGCAGCCGGTCCTCATGGCGCAGTTTGTCGACCAGCGGCAGTGTCTGCAGCAGGGCGCTCAACTGTTTTTGCTGCGGTTCGGACAGCGGTCCCACCCAGTCCCGCAGTTGCGACAGCGCGCGTTCGCGGACCACCTTGCGGCGTTCGGCTTCGCTGTCGGCGATGCGATGCTCGCGCATGAACTTGCGATTGTCCTTGTCGGTCTGCTGGCGGAAGTAATCGATTTGCTGCGGCGTCAGCGTGGCGAGCAGGTCGGCGGCATCCGCAGCGCCCTGCGCAGAAATGCGCGCATAACGTTGCTTGAAACCGTCAATCAGCCACAGCACGTCCGTTTCCTGCAGCCCGCGCCGCGCCCGCGTCTGGATGTCACCGAGAAATTGCGCGTATTCCGGCAGTTGTTCACGGCGGTGCCAGTTGTGCAGGCGCTCGAAGCGTTGTGCAAACTGGTCGCGCTGGTCGCTGTTCAGATCAAAGTAGTCATGCACCATCCACGCCGCGACGGAGTCGAAGTGGCCGTAACCGACGCGCACCATGCTGCAGCCCGCGTTAAGCAGCAGGCACAGTATCAACAGCAGGGCGCGGATATCCGGATAACGCATGGGTTTCGGGGCAGAGTCAAAAAAACGGGGCCGTCAGGCCCCGTTTATAACATCCAATGGCGGATGATTACATCGCGGCAAGGCCGGCCTTGGCGCATTGCTCATCCTGGTCGCCGGTGACGCCGCTGACCCCGACGCCGCCGATGACCTTGCCATCTTTCATGATTGGCAGGCCGCCGGGTGATGCAATGACGCCGGGCAGGGTCATTACTGCCGGTCCGGCCTTGGCGATGGTATCCGCCCACGCGCGGGTCGGGCGTCGG
>JAKFUJ010000450.1 GCA_021732805.1 Betaproteobacteria bacterium
GGCCCGGCAGGCAAAACCTTGCATTGAGCACCGCGTCGGAACCGCACGGTTGCACAGCATCAACGGGGCACCGGCCTGGTCGCGCAAGCCATGTCCGCATAGCGGATTTCATGACGTCATTAACCAGCGCATCCGCTATAATTTATTAGTCCGTTTAGTGGACGACTAAACCGGAAGCGCCCCTGTGTCGCAAGGGCATTGCTCCGCGTCTTCTTGCATTTCCCTCTTCATTTTCAGTGCCCTCCAATTCGAATCCATGTCCACCCCGAAAAACGTTCCAGAACTGGCCTTACCCCAGCGCAGCCTCAAGCCACGCCGCCGCGGCATCACCTCGATGATTGACTTCGGCCCCGACACTTTCGGCTGGTCCGGCGGTGAGCGCGGCATTGCCGACCTGCTCGACGTCGCCGCAAATTACATCGACTACGCCAAGATCTATGCAATGAATGCGCTGCTGATTCCGGCCGAGGTGGTGAAGCGCACTACGAAGCTCTATCTCGATGCCGGGGTGATGCCCTTTGCCGGCGGTATCCTGTTTGAATACGCCTGGCACCGCAATGAGATCGACGGCCTGATTGTGCTGCTCAAACGGCTGGCGATTCCCGGTCTCGAAATTTCCGAAAATTATGTAACGCTGTCCGAAGACGAGCGTGCAAGGATGATTGACCGTTTTCAGCAGGCCGGCGTGAAAGTGGTCTACGAATTCGGCCGCAAGAATCCTGAAGACCCGCTGAGCCTCGATTACCTTGAGGGCATCGTGCGCTCGGTTGCCGCGCAGGGTATTCACCACGTGACGGTTGAGCAATGCGAAATGGATCTGCTGGCCAAGGATTCTCCGGAGAGCCTGCAGGCGATGTCGGCGCAGGACTGGTTTGATCACGTGGTCATCGAAGCCGATCCCTATCGTTTCCCGCAACAGCATGTGCAGATGCTGCGCGACTTCGGCCGCGACGTAAACCTCGCCAACATCGCGCCGGGCCAGGTATTGCGGCTCGAAGGTTTCCGCCAGGGCGTAGGCCGCGCAGTGAACTACTCCTTGTTGTCCGGCGATGATTCGCGTCCCGCCGGTATCGACCGGTAATTTCTTAACTAATTGATTTAATTAATATTTATAGAGAGCATCATGCGCAAAGAATTCGGCAATCCTGATGTGGTGGTAGTCGGCGCGGGCAATGCCGCAGCCTGCGCGGCACTCGCCGCGCGCGAAAGCGGCGGCAGGGTGATCATGCTGGAAGCAGCGCCGATCGACGAATGCGGCGGCAACAGCCGTTACACCGCGGGTGCGATGCGCGTGCAGTTCGACGGCGCCGATGATCTGAAACAGATCGTTCCCGACCTGACGGATGACGAAATCAAAAACACCGACTTCGGCACCTACACCGCCGAGCAGTTTTACGACGACATGGGTCGTATCACCCAGTACCGCACCGATCCCGATCTCTGCGAAATCCTCGTATCACGCAGCCTCGAGACGCTGACGTGGATGCGCAAAAAAGGCGTCAAGTTCCAGGCCAGTTTTGGCCGCCAGGCGATGAAAGTCGAAGGCAAGTTCAAATTCTTCGGTGGCCTTGCCGCGGAAACCTGGGGCGGCGGTCCCGGCCTGGTGGACAACGAACACAAGGCCTGCGAGCGTGAAGGCATCACCATTTTTTACGAAACGCCGGCCACCGGTCTGATCACTGACGACAGCGGCAAAGTCATCGGCGTCAAGGCGCGGCACCAGGGCAGGAATGTCGAAATCCGCTGCAAGGCGGTGGTGCTCGCCTGCGGCGGCTTCGAATCCAATGCCGAAATGCGCACGCGTTACCTCGGTGCCGGCTGGGATCTGGCGAAAGTACGTGGCACCCGCTTCAATACCGGCGCCGGCATCCGCATGGCGCTCGAAGCGGGCGCGCTGCCCTATGGTCACTGGTCCGGGTGCCATGCCGTGGGCTGGGACATGAATGCGCCGGCCTTCGGCGACCTCGCGGTCGGCGACAATTTCCAGAAACACAGTTATCCGATCGGCATCATGATCAATGCCAACGGTGAACGCTTTGTCGACGAAGGCGCTGACATCCGCAACTACACCTACGCCAAGTACGGCGCGGTGGTGCTGAACCAGCCGGGCATGTTTGCGTGGCAAGTGTTCGATGCGCAGGCTATCCCGCTGCTGCGCGACGAATACCGCATCAAGCAAGTCACCAAGGTGCGCGCCGATACGCTGGAAGAACTCGTGAAAAAACTGGAGGGCGTGAATGCCGACGCCTGCCTGCGCGAGATCAAGGCCTACAACAAGGCCGTGCGCGCCGATGTGCCGTTCAACCTGACGGTCAAGGACGGCCGCCGCACCGAGGGACTCAAAATCAACAAATCGAACTGGGCGCTGACCATCGATCAGGCGCCGTTCGAAGCCTATGCGGTGACCTGTGGTGTCACCTTCACTTTCGGCGGCGTCAAAGTGAACGGCGAAGGCAATGTCGAAGATACCGCCGGCAAACCAATACCGGGGCTTTATGCTGCCGGTGAAATGGTCGGCGGGCTGTTCTATCACAATTACCCCGGCGGCACCGGCCTGACCTCGGGGGCAGTATTCGGCAAACTCGCCGGCGGCAGTGCCGGCATCTATGCGCAATCCTGAAACCAGCATTGCAAATGCGGCTCCCCCGCCCACATTCTCCGCCATTTGTTCCAGACTGTGAGACATCACCCTTGCGCCCGGCAGGTCCGGGCGTAGAATCCAGCGCACGATCCCCCTGAAGGAGTTCAGTCATGAATGCACCTGCAATCAAAGTCAATAAACCCGTCCGCGAACAGGTCAGCAAGGAAGAATGGCAGGCCCGCGTCGATCTCGCCGCCTGCTACCGCCTGATGGCGGAATTCGGCATGGTGGAAATGGTTGCCAACCACATTTCCGTGCGCGTGCCCGGCAGCCACAATGAATTCCTGATCAATCCCTACGGCATGCTCTACGAGGAAATGACCGCCTCGTCGATGCTGAAAATCGATCTCGACGGCAATGTGCTGTTCAATGCCACCGACTACGGAGTCAACGAAGCCGGCTTCGTGATCCACAGTGCCGTGCATGCTGCACGCCACGACGTGGATTGCATCATCCACACCCATACCCTTGCCGGCATGGCAGTGTCCGCGATGAAAGAGGGCATCATGCCGATCGCGCAATCGTCGATGCGCTTCCTCGACATCGCCTATCACGACTACGAAGGTGTTGCATTGCGCCTCGAAGAACGCGAGCGCCTGGTGCAGAACCTCGGCAATCGCGAAGCGATGGTGCTGCGCAACCACGGCCTGCTGACCACCGGCGCCACCATCGCCGAGTGCTTCAACAACATGTACCGGCTGGAGCGCGCCTGCCAGTTGCAGGTAATGACGCTGTCGTGCAACACCGAACTGCAACTACCGCCGCAGGAAGTCACCCAGTACACCAACAACCTGATGCTCCCCGGCGTGCGCCGTCGTTTCGGCCTGCTTGAATGGCCGGCGATGCTGCGCAAGCTCGACCGCAAGGATCCGTCGTACCGCGATTAAGCTTTAAACAAGGCAATAAAAAAGAGCCCCTCGGGGCTCTTTTTTTGGGTAGTGCAATTACGGCGATTTTGGCGCGGCCGTACGAGCGTCGCAAACCATACACGCAAACCGCTTATCATTTGCCCATGGCAACATCGCAAGCTGAATACCAGGCGCCGGCGTGGCTCCCCGGCGGCAATCTGCAGACCATTTATCCGCTGCTGCTGGCGCGCCGCCCCGCTTTTTCCTATCGTCGCCAGCGCTGGGACACCCCTGACGGTGACTTTATTGATCTTGACTGGACTGAAAACCAGGATTCAGGATCAAGGATTGAGGATGACGCGCGACCGCTGCTGGTGTTGTTTCACGGACTTGAAGGCAGCTCGCGCAGCCACTATGCACTGGCACTGATGCAGGCCGCAACAACACGCGGATGGCGCGGCGTGGTGGTGCATTTCCGCGGTTGCAGCGGCGAACTGAACCGGCTGCCACGCGCTTATCATTCCGGTGACAGCGCTGAAATCGACTGGATCCTGCGCCGTCTGCGATACCAATACCCTGCAGCGCCGCTTTATGCAGCGGGTGTGTCTCTCGGCGGCAATGCACTGCTCAAATGGCTGGGCGAACTGGGAACCGCCGCGACCGATGTTGTGCACCGGGCCGCCGCCATATCGGCACCGGTGGACCTGAATGCTGCAGGAACCGCGCTGGAACAGGGTTTCAACATGGTGTACACCAGACATTTCCTGGTCACCATGAAAAAGAAATCCCTGTTAAAACTGCAAAAGCATCCCCGCCTGTTTGACGCTGCACGAGTGCGCGCTGCGCGCACACTGCGCGAGTTCGACGATCTGGTGACGGCGCCGCTGCACGGCTTTAACGGCGTCGATGATTACTGGACCCGCGGCAGCAGCAAACCGTGGCTGGCGCGCATTGCCGTGCCGACCTTGCTGCTCAATGCGCGCAACGACCCTTTTCTGCCCGCTACCGCACTGCCCGGCATCAACCAAGTATCCGCAACAGTCACCACGACATTTCCGGATGAGGGTGGTCACGTCGGCTTCATCAGCGGCAGTTTTCCCGGCACCCTGGACTGGCCGGCACAGGCAGTGCTCGGTTTCCTGTCCTCGCAGTGATACAATAAACCATTGTTTTTAATGATATTTTTATGGCCTCTTCGACAATTCCTCCGGCAACGATTTTTAAGGCTTACGACATTCGCGGCATCGTTGACGACACGCTGACCGCTGCCGGCGTGGAGTCCATAGGCCGCGCCATCGGCAGCGAAGCACTGGCGCGCGGCCGCAATGCTGTGGTCATCGGCAGAGACGGCCGGCTCTCCGGCCCCGAACTCGTCGCAGCCCTGGCACGCGGTCTGCAGGCCGTTGGCGTTGATGTGATCGATGTCGGCCAGGTCGCCACGCCGATGCTGTATTTCGCTGCGCACGAACTCGGCACAATGTCCGGTGTAATGGTCACCGGCTCGCACAATCCGCCGCAATACAACGGGCTGAAAATGATGCTCGCCGGCGACACACTCGCCGGCGATGCAATACAGGCGTTGCGCCAGCGGCTGCTCGACAACAATCTGCGCACAGGCAACGGCAACTACACGACGCATGACATACGCGTCGCCTATGTCGAGCGCATCACCAGTTCCGTAAAACTTGCCCGCCCGATGTGCATCGCCGTTGATTGCGGCAACGGTGTTGCCGGCGCCACCGCGCCGGAACTCTATCGCGGGCTGGGTTGCACCGTCGACGAGTTGTTCTGCGAAGTCGACGGCACTTTTCCGAACCACCATCCCGATCCGTCACAACCGAAAAACCTGCAGGACCTGATCGCCGCATTACGCTCGGGCGATGCCGAGATCGGGCTGGCTTTCGACGGCGACGGTGACCGGCTGGGCGTGGTCACCAAGTCGGGAAAAATCATCTACCCCGACCGCCAGCTGATGCTGTTCGCCGCCGACGTGCTGTCGCGCGAACCCGGCGCCGAAATCATTTTCGACGTCAAATGTACGCGCCATCTGTTCGGCTGGATTCGCGATCACGGCGGAAAACCGCTGCTGTGGAAAACCGGGCATTCATTCATCAAGAAAAAACTCAAGGAAAGCGGCGCGCCGCTGGCCGGTGAAATGAGCGGCCATATTTTTTTCAAGGAGCGCTGGTACGGCTTCGACGACGGCATGTACGCCGGCGCGCGGCTGCTGGAAATCCTCAGTCGCAGTGCCGATCCGGGGGCGGTGCTCGAGGCCCTGCCCGACGCGATCAATACACCGGAGTTGCAATGGCAACTGGATGAAGGTGAAAATTACTCGCTGATGGAGCAGTTGCAGAAAACCGCGCGTTTTGAAGGTGCGCGGGAAATCATCACCATCGACGGGCTGCGCGTGGAATATGTCGACGGATTCGGCCTGGCACGGCCATCCAACACCACGCCGATCATCGTGTTGCGCTTCGAGGCCGACAACGAAACTGCCTTGCGCCGGATACAGGACGCATTCCGGCGCGAACTTCTTTCCGTGAAACCCGGCGCAACACTGCCCTTTTAAACAAACACGATGTCGTTGAATGCCGCTAGCGGCAACGCCGCCCATCCATCCGCGCAGGGGTTCACACTGATCGAACTGGTCACCGTGATTGTGATACTCGGCGTGGTCGCAGCCACTGCCGTACCCCGCTTCATTGATCTGCGAAGCGACGCCCATAAAGCCACGGTATCCCGGACCGCGGCAGCATTTGCGTCGGCAATACAACTGGCTTTTCTCGGTTGCGTCACCCGGGACTTTGACAGCCAGGATAATTTGCCTGAATTCGGCAACGGAAACGTCGACTTCAACACCAATTGTTATCCATCCTCCACCAACGGCAACAATGGAAACGTCAATGCCAATCGCTGCCGGCAGGTCTGGGACGGAGTACTCATTGCCGCGCCGTCCATCAGTAATCCGGTCAATGATCCGAATACCGATTACCGGTCACAGGGCGGCGGCACGACCTGCACTTTCACTTACCGCAAGGATCCGCCGATACTACGGCGCTTTACCTACAATACGGCCACCGGCAGGGTGGTGGTCGTCTCCAATCCCTGAACCGGGCCGTCCGTGGATCAGCGCTTGGCGGGATTCAGCGTGCCGCGGTTGTAATCCTTGTCGCCGGGCATGATGCAGCGACCGATGCCGAACAGGCAGCCTTGCGCGGCCTGCGGCCGGAGCTGGTTCTCAGGATACTGGTCAGCAAGCACTTTTGCCGCTGCGGCTTTCTGCGTATCCACGTATTCCCAGCGCCCGTTCGGGTGCAGGCGCACTTTTTCACCCGAGGCCGTCGTTGCCTCAATCTGTTCCTGCGCGGCAGCCACAGGCATCAACACCGCCAGCACAAGGACTGCAACAACCGAATTGACACGCGACATCGAAAATCTCCTGTTTACAAACGCTGCTCGACCCAGGCGCGTACGGACTTCAATGCTTCCGGCAATTTGGAAGGGTCCGTGCCTCCGGCTTGCGCCATGTCAGCCCGGCCGCCGCCTTTGCCACCCACCTGCAGCGCGACATGGTTGACCAGTTCGCCGGCCTTGACCCTGGCCGTAAGATCGGCGGTCACGCCGGCGATCAAGGTGACCTTGTTGCCCTCCACAGCCGCCAGCACGATGGCCGCGCTTTTCAGCTTGTCTTTCAACTTGTCCATGGACTCGCGCAACGCTTTGGAGTCCGCGCCGTCCATCGCGGCGGCCAGCACCCGAATCACAGTCCCATCCTTGCCTTTGACGTCAACCGCCTGCGTCGCGAGTTCATCCCCCTGACTGGAAGCCAGCTTCGATTTCAATCGCGCCAGTTCCTTTTCGAGGCTACGCACGTTGTCGATTATCTGGGTGATTTTCTGCCCGACTTCCTGCGGCGAAGTGCGCAGCGCAGCCGCAGCGCCGGCGAGTTTCTGTTCCTGCGCCTGCACATAAGCCAGCGCGCGGTCACCAGTGGTCGCCTCCATTCGGCGTATGCCGGCAGCAACACCACCCTCGGAAACCACCTTGAAAAAGCCGATGTCGCCGGTACGTTTGACATGGGTGCCGCCGCACAGCTCGCGCGACGTTCCGATGTTGAGCACGCGCACTTCATCACCATATTTTTCACCGAACAACGCCATCGCCCCGTGTTTCACTGCGTCATCAAATTTCATGATGCGTGCGGCAGTCGAAACATTGGCCAGAATTTCGGCATTGACGATGCCTTCAACCTGCCGCATCTGCGCTTCCGTCATCGGCTCATTGTGCGAGAAATCAAAACGTGTCTTGTCGGCATCGACCAGCGATCCCTTCTGCTGCACATGCGGCCCCAGCACTTCACGCAAGGCTTTGTGCATCAGGTGTGTTGCTGAATGGTTGCGCATGGTGCGCGCCCGGCGCAGCGCATCGACCCGCGCCGCCAGCCTGTCGCCCACCGCCAGTGTCCCGGTTTCGAGCTTGCCATGATGACCAAACACATCAGCCTGGATTTTCAGCGTGTCGGTCACCGCAAACGTGCCCCCGTCCGCAACCAGTTCGCCGGCGTCACCCGCCTGCCCGCCGGACTCGGCATAAAACGGCGTGCGATCAAGCACCACCACAGCAGACTCTCCTGCGTCAATCGACGGCACCGCGCTGCCATCACGGTAAATCGCAATGACCTCGGCATCATTCAGCGCCAGCGTTTCATAACCCTGGAATTCGGTTTTGGCGCCTTGGTAATCAACCGACGCTCCCATCTGGAACTTGGAGGCTGCGCGCGCGCGTTCGCGCTGCTGATCCATCGCCGCTTCGAAGCCGGCGTAATCCATGCGCACATTGCGTTCGCGCGCGATGTCCGCGGTCAGGTCAACCGGGAAACCATAGGTGTCGTAGAGCTGAAACACGGTTTCACCATCGAGCATCTTGTCTTCCCGCGTCAGGGCGACTTCAAGCACCTTCATGCCGTTTTCCAGGGTCTCGGCAAAACGTTCTTCTTCCTGCTTCAGCACCTGCATCACCCGGTCCTGCGCCTTGACCAGTTCGGGATAGGCGGCACCCATCACTTTCGCCAGATCGGCGACAACCTTGTGGAAAAACGGTTTTGTCTGCCCCAGCTTGTAACCATGGCGGATCGCGCGGCGGATGATCCGGCGCAGCACATAACCACGACCCTCGTTGCCGGGAATCACGCCGTCGACAATCAGGAAAGCGCAGGCACGGATATGGTCGGCGATGACCTTCAGCGAATTGTTCTCGAGGTCCGGGGCGACGCTCACTGTCGTACATTCGCGCGCTGCCGCCTTGATCAGCGCCTGGAACAGGTCGATGTCGTAATTGGAATGCACGCCCTGCAGCACCGCGGCAATGCGCTCGAGGCCCATGCCGGTATCCACCGAGGGCTTGGGCAAGGGATTCAGTACATAATCGTCGCCGTTTTTCTGGCCGCTTTTTTGACGATCAAACTGCATGAACACCAGGTTCCAGATTTCGATGTACCGATCGCCGTCTGCATCTTTCGATCCGGGTGGGCCGCCTTCAACATCTTCCCCATGATCGTAAAAGATTTCACTGCACGGACCGCAAGGCCCGGTGTCGGCCATCTGCCAGAAATTGTCGGAACCACCGCCCGGCTTGTCGCCGATGCGCACAATGCGCTGTTGCGGCACACCGATGTCGTTGGCCCAGATATCGTAGGCCTCGTCATCCGTCTGGTAGACCGTCACCCACAGTTTGTCTTTGGGCAGCTTGTAAACGGAAGTCAGCAGTTCCCAGGCAAAATGGATGGCATCCTTTTTAAAATAATCACCAAACGAGAAATTGCCCAGCATCTCGAAAAACGTGTGATGACGGGCGGTATAACCGACATTTTCGAGGTCATTGTGCTTGCCACCGGCGCGCAGACTGCGCTGCGAGGTCGTCGCACGTTTGTAATTGCGGATTTCCTGCCCCAGGAATACATCCTTGAACTGCACCATGCCGGAGTTGGTGAACAGCAGCGTCGGGTCGTTGCCGGGAACCAGCGGACTGGAAGCGACGATGGTGTGGCCCTTGGATTCGAAATATTTCAGGAACTTGTCGCGGATTTCTGCGGATTTCATGCGGTTGCGCCGGTAAGGTTACTGGTGGGAACCAGATAAGGCGCAAATTTTAAACCAGATTCAGCGTTTCCATCGCTCCGCAGCAAGCTGTCGACGCTGACGCTATGCACCTGCACAACGTCGCAGCAGTTCGGCGGGCAGCAGTTCTTCCAGCGCAAGGTCGGCGAGCAAACGATTATCCTGCCGGAAGTCCCGGCCATAGGCGGTCGAAAACAGGGTGATTGCCGCGGTGATATTGGGCGTGGGGGCGGCGACCACTCGCGCCAGCGTTTCGTAAAACACCAGCCCGTAGGGCACATCCTCAATGAAGTAGCGGTGCTCCAGCGTGGTCGGTCCCGGCGAACTGCCGCTTTTTGCCTGTATCGCCGCCGCCATATCCGCATAGCCGGCCACCGGCACGTGGTAAGACAGATGTGTGTGCTGGTGTATTGAGCGGACATCCAATCCGAAACCGCGCGCGATAGCCTGGCGCTCGGCATCGACCGCCTCACCGATGCGTCCGGACGCCGGCGTAAGATACTCGAACAACGGCCAATGCTCTTTTTTCTCGATACGCGTCAGATTGGGCAATACTTCAGCCGCGTGCGCCACCGGATTCACATTGAGCAACGCAGCACCGAGTATGCTGTCGATGGCCGTGAAGCGGTCGCCGAACAGGTTGCAGCAGGTTTTCAGCGCACTGTCACGCGCAGCAGCGGGAATCGCAGCAACCTCAAAACTCGTGCGCACGGTATTGATGTTGACCCTCGCAGGCTCCGGTATGCGCGCGGTGGCCAGTGTCGTGCCCCAGGCGGCAATCACCGGACGCGCATCAGTCTGGGCGCGTTCATAAAGCCACAGTGGAACCAGTGATAACGCGCCGCTGACGATCACTGTCTGATTTCCGCGCAAATGGGGAAGCGCCCGCGGCAGAATTGCCGGATAGGCATTGCCCGGAAGCGCAATGACTATAACCGCATAGCTGGAAAGCTCGGCTGGATCGCTGATGATGCCGATCTCGGCTTCGCCACTCAGCGCACCACTGTATTTCAGCAGCCCGCGTCCAGTGGCACCTCTGCCTGCAGCCTTCAGTGCATTGAGGAGGGGCGCTGTTTTTGCGCCCGACGGCGACCACAGTGCAGCCGCATGGCCGTGATGAACCAGATAAGCCGCGGTGGCCCGTCCGATCGGCCCCGCGCCGACGATCGCTACTGTACTCATGGGCAGTGCCGGCTCAACCGGGATCAGCTCGCCATTACTGTATCTGGACGCCTGCGGTCTTGATCACTTTCGCCCAGCGGGCACGCTCCTCGCGGATCATCGCCGTGAACTCATCATGCGTGGCGCCCGAAGCCTCGACACCCAGACCGTTCAGGCGTTCCCTGACATCGGGTAATTGCAGTGCTTTGGCGAATTCCTGGGCCAGCTTTTTTGTTACCAGCGCAGGAATGCCGGCGGGTCCCGATATACCCGCCCAAGACGATACATTGACGCCGGTCACGCCAGCTTCGCTCATCGTTGGCACATTGGGCATCATCGACGAGCGCTTGGGTATGGTCACTGCCAGCACTTTGACGCGACCGGAGGCCAGATGCGGCTGCGCCGAAGCGGTGGTGGTGAACATGGTCTGAATTTGTCCACCAAGCAAATCATTGAATGCCGGCGCGGCCCCCTTGTACGGCACATGGGTCATGTCGGCCGCAGTGGCAATCTTGAACAATTCCAGGGTCAGATGGGTATAGGTGCCGTTTCCCGTCGATGCCGTGTTGAGCTTGCCCTTGTTGGCCTTGGAGTAGGCAATCAATTCCCTGACATTGGCGGCAGGTAATTTGGCGTTGACCAGCAGCACCAGCGGCAGATCAATCAGGTGAATGATATGGGTAAAATCCCGCAACGAGTCGTAGCCGACTTCGCGCTGCAGATTGGGAATAATGACTAGCGGCGCACCGTTTGAAAGAAACAGGGTATGGCCGTCAGGGTTGGCACGCGCCACAATCTGCGCTGAAAGAATACCGCCGCTGCCCGGACGATTTTCGATGACCATCTGCTGCCCCAGCTCCTCGCCGACTTTCTGCCCGAACAAACGCCCCACCACATCCTGTGAACCGCCCGGCGTAAACGACACCACCAGACGCAACGGTTTATTCGGAAACGGCTGCGCAAAAATATTGGTAATTGCCAAAAGATCAAAAATAAAAAGGGCAATCATTGCGCCCATGTACAGCCGGGATTTGCAAGCCATGTTGTGTCTGCTCCGCCAGATTCAATAAGGTTACAAATGATTGTAACCCGCATTCCAGACGAGCATGCAACTGAGACGGTATATAACCGGTCCGGCGCAGTCAACAGTAAAGTGTGATGCGGACAAGCGCCCTGAATTGAATGGAGCTATATATTTAACGCCCTTTAATCTCTACGACACGCCAAGGTGATTTAGCAGCAAGTCGTGAGAAGGATAGGCGCACCCTGAATTCCTCCCCTAATGTGGGGGCGTTGCGACCCGCAAGCCAGATAGAGTCCTGATCATGCGATGGGTTGTATTTGTCTTGAAATGCACCGCTCGGAATACAAGCGATTTTGACTTTCTTTAATTGATACCCGGTCGGCAAGTCTGCATAGAAATATTTCACAACAATGGTTATTGTTTGCATATCCACGTCGCCGCGCTTTATAACTACCGGAAGAAGCCCATCTACGGCAACAACCGCCCTGTCACGCAGTTGGCGAATCTGCATTGATGTTTGCGACATTTGAATTGTCGCGGTATTGCCGTCCTTCTCAGCCTTGGAATCAATCATCAGCGCGACATTAATTTCCCGGTCCGGAAGAAATATTACCGCCGCTCGCTTGTAATCGACCTTTCCATATAGCCTTATGTGGGCGCGAGACATGCCCAATGTCTCCATTGCTTCGCGTGTAACGTCCTCCGCAACGTCGCTCGCCAAGTCTGTTTCCTCAAGGAAAATCTTGGCGGCGTGAACGTAAAAATCGCTAATTGCCCGAACAACAAGGCGAAGGCAGGATTTTTCTACTTCTTCAATCTGCTTCGACATTAGTGCGGGCTTCTGCGAGTTCTGCATATTTTTTAAGCCGCTCAATGCCGATGTATTTTCTCTTGAGTTTGTGTGCAACAGCGGTCGTAGTACCGGAACCGACAAAAGGGTCAAGCACCACATCGCCCTTGTCGGTCAAAAGTCGTATCACGCGATCAGCAAGCATTTCGGGAAACTCACATTCGTGCCTGTTATTGCGCTGAACTGACCGTATATTCCACACCCCGCGCGAGCCCCATTCAGCCCATTCGCCTTTTTTCAGGCGTTCTCGGTCAACGTCTACAATGCCCGGTTTCCAGAAGATATACAGATGCTCAAACTCGTCTACCGCCCTATATGAATTGCTGTGCAACCG
>JAKFUJ010000296.1 GCA_021732805.1 Betaproteobacteria bacterium
TGCTCCCCGCTTAAACCCGTGCGCTGAAACACTTGACTCCAGTACATCTGCATCTCGCCACTGCCGACGTTACCGCGCGCGTTTCGCTGCGCCGCGGCGAAGCGCTGGCACCGGGCACCCATGGCATGGCGCAACTGGTGCTGGATGAACCGGTGGCGGCGCTGCACGGCGATCGTTTCATCCTGCGCGACCAGTCCTCGGCACGCACCATCGGCGGGGGCACCATCATCGATCCGCTGCCGCCAGCGGTACGACGCAGCAAGACGCGCGATGCCACGCTTGTCGCGCTGGAATCCGCCGATCACATCACGGCGCTGACGGCGCTGGCCGCCAACGACCAGCGCCCGGTTGATCTCATCCACTACGCGGCGATTTTCAATCTGCAACCGGAGGTCGCCGCCGCGGCCCATGCCAAAACAGGACTGGTACTGCTGGGCAAGGATCACCGCATGGCCGTCACGCAGAGCCGGCTGACTGCGCTACAAGAGGCAACAACCAGGCAGGTGCTGGCCTTCCATCAAGCCCAGCCACAAGCGCCCGGCATCGAAACCGAAGCCCTGCGCGCAGAATTGGCCCCGGAACTCGACACGGATGCTTTCAGCCATGTGCTGCGCCTGCTCGCCGACCAGCGCAAAATCGAAATTCACAGTTCACTGGTGCGCAAACCCGGCCATGACACCACCGCCAACAGCGCCGACGTCAAACTGTGGGAAACGGTGCAGCCGGTGCTTACCACCGCAGGCTTCAATCCGCCGCCGCTGCGTGAACTGGCGCCGCAACTGAAACTGAAGGACGCCATCCTCAAGGATTTTCTTTATCGGCAGATGAAGGCAGGCAACCTGTACAAGGTCGGTGTCGAACGTTTTTACCTGAAAACCACGATGGCCACTCTGGCTGCGACTGCGCAGGCAGTACACGCCAAACAACCCAACGGCCTGTTCACCGCCGCGCAATACCGCGACGCCGCCGGCATCGGCCGCACGCTGGCCATCGAGATTCTCGAAACGCTGGACGGACTGGCCATCACCCAGCGCGTCGGAGATGCACGCAAGATGCGCAAGGATTTTGTGCCCATGCTCGGCGCCGCCGAAGCCGCACCGCCGCCGGCACCCGGCGCAGCATCGAAACCACAGGCACAGAAACCGGGCGCGCAAAAACCGCAGCAACGTCCCCCTTTCCGCAACAAGCGTTATTAAAAGCAATACACCGCCTCCGACCGCTCTCGACCTGAACGCTGTTGCATGCCCCCTGCCAACCCGATCCATTTCCATTCCAGCATGCGCCCTCCTCAACCAAGGAAATCCCAATACGCAAAGGTGGCAGAGGATCTTGCACGGGAAATTGAAAACGGTTTTTACAAGATCGGGGATCTGTTGCCCAGTGAAGCCGATTTGTGTGAACGTTACAACATCAGCAATCACACGGTTCGCCATGCCATGCGTGTGTTGCAGGACAAGAAGCTGGCGATGCCCGAGCGCGGCAGGGGAACGAGGGTTATCGGTGCGTCGAGCAAAAGACGCTACATCCACGCGCTGGATTCCATCCCCGATCTGGGCGAACTGGTCAAAAACACGAAAATACGGGTTATCCGCCGCACAAATATTCCATTCGACCAGGCGTTGACTCCACTGCCTGCCCATGTTCCCGAATGGCAATTGATCGAAGCCATACGCTACGTCACCTTGAAGGAGCCCCTGGTCTGGAAACATGTTTATATCGATCCGATCTTCACAAAGGCCGCAAAAAAAATCGGCAGCAGCAGCGAACCGATCTACAAACTGATCGAGCGTTTCTACGACGAATCGCTGTCGCGGGTGAAACAGGAGGTCGGCGCCGTGCTGATCCGCGGCGCAGCCGCCGGAATACTGCGCGTGAACGAAGGCGCCCCCGGTCTTGCCATCGCCAGGCAATACATAGGAGCCAGCGGACGGATACTGGAAGTCACCTATAGCGTCTACCCCGCCGATCGTTTCCGCTACCGCAGCGAATTGCGGCTGGAGCATACCGGCTGAATCCGGGCGGTCCAGGTTGACAGCGGAACCCGGCGGTGGAATCATGCAACTTATGCATATAAGTTGGGTCCGGCGCTTTCGCGCCTGAGACCGGGATATATCCGGGCACGGTACCGCAGCCTCCGACCGTCCCGCCATGGAGACTTCAATTGGGCAAAATCGACGAATTCGAATTCTTTTTCGATAAACCATGGTCTGACGGCTTCCCGATGGTTACCCCCACGGAAGAACGGATTCAGTGGATGCTCGGCGGGACAAAACGTTCACCGGACGAGACCATCGGGCAAATTCCTCCGGCGATGGAAACAGCAACAGTGCGTTCCGCGGCCATTCATGCACTGATGGCGGGTTGCAAGCCCGAATACCTTCCTGTGGTTCTCGGCGCACTGGATCTGATACTGCGGGAAGAGTTCAACATGGGTGGCGTGCAGTGCACGATGCACGGGGTTGCACCGCTGATGATCGTGAATGGCCCCTATGCCGAACAAATCGGCATTCACGGCGGCAACGGCTGTTTTGGTCCGGGCTTCCGTGCCAACGTTGCCATTGGCCGGGCAATCCGCCTGATCCTGCTCAATCTGGGCGGCGGGATTTCCGGCCTTGCCTCGGCAACGATTTTCAGTTCACCGATGCGCTACACAGCCTGCCTCGCTGAAAACACCGCTCTCACACCCTGGGAAACAATCGCCGTATCCCGTAATTATGCACCGACGGACAACGTCATCACCTGCGTCATGGTCGAATGTCCGCGGCTGCATTTTGACGATGTCAGCACCGAACCCGAACGCCTGTTAACCGGCATTGCCGACACCATGACAGCCACCGGGTCATGGAACATGTGGTTCAAATCCAATGTGTTCGTCGCGATGAGTCCGCAGCACGCAAAACTGTGCGCAGATGCGGGCATGAGTCGCGCAGAAGCGCACCGGCTGCTGTGCGAAATGGCCGTACGCCCGCAGGGCAATCTGAAGCGCGGCGGCAACTGGAGGCCGGAACGCGCCATCGCCATGGGTGCGGATCCCGAAGACGATGAATGCCTCATCAAGGCGGTCAAGGATCCCAAAGGATTGCAGTTGATCGTCGCCGGCGGATTTGGGCCGGTCACCGCGGTCTGTCACGGCTGGAACGAAACCAGCCACGCCGTACATGGTCGATACGAGATCAACTGATGTTTACCGTGTTTTTCCGCGCAACTCCTGAACCGAAAGGAAACCGTAATGGCTGACGATTTATGGTTTGTCGACCCGACTGCCGGCGACAACAAAACAAGGCTGCCTCTCGCTGCCCGCCCCATTGATCTGGTCGGGAAAGTGGTCGGCTTGCTGGACAACACCAAGGAACAAGGCAATATCATCCTTGAAACCGTGGCAAAGGCTTTGCGTGACCACTATGGAGTAAAAGAAGTGATCATTGAACGCAAAGAAGCGTTCTCCAAACCCGCCAGTCCGCAGCAAATCGATGCATTGGCCAGGAGGGTGCAGGTGGCCGCTGCCGCCGTGGGCGGATGAGGATCCTGCACGTTGTGCAGTGTGCACGACACGGTTGAATTCGAAAAACGCGGCATTCCCGCCACGGTATTCCTGACCGAGATTTTCAGGAACTCGGCGATCCATACATTCCGGGCAAAAGGCATGGACGGGCATCCGTTCATCGCATTACCCCATCCCATCAGCAATCTGACCCCGCAGCAGATGCAGGAAGTCACGTTGCTTCATATGGATGAATTTGTCAGCCACTTAACCGGTTAAGCAGCCCGTCAACGCAACGGACCGCAGCAGTCCCATTACACACATATCTCTGGAGGATACCCATGGTCCACTCAAAATTCATTCTGACCGCGCTCTGCTGTTGCGCATCCGCATGGGCCTCATCATTTACAGCCCAGGCGCAATCCTATCCATCCCGCCCGATTCGACTGGTTGTGCCTTTTGCTCCCGGCGGAACCGTTGATATCGTGGCCCGCGTCATCGGCGCCAGGATCGGCATTGATACAGGTCAGCAGGTTGTTGTCGACAACCGCGGCGGCAGCGGCGGTGTCATCGGAACGGATATTGTTGCAAAGTCCCGAAGTGATGGTTACACGCTCCTCATACACAGTGCGGCCATCGCCTATGAGCCTTCGTTGAGGGAAAAATTGCCGTACAACGTGCTCAGGGATTTTGAACCCCTGACCATGATCGGTTCGACACCCAATCTGATGGTGGTGCATCCCCCCTTTGCGCCGAAATCGGCTGCTGAACTGATTGCACTCGCCAGGGAAAAACCGGGAGCCGTCACCTTTGGCACAGGCGGAATCGGCAGTTCCTCCCATCTGGCCGTAGTGCTGTTCCAGTCCATGTCCGGAGTTTCCCTTAACCATGTAGCCTATAAAGGCGCCGGTCCTGCCCTCGTCGAAGTTGTTGCGGGCCAGATCAATTTCATGGTGGCCACCATGCCCGGCGCAATCGCCCAGGTCAAAGCCGGGCGCCTGCGCGCCATAGGCATCTCAAGCGTGCACCGCTCACCCATCCTGCCCAATGTTCCAGCCATTGCAGAAAGCGGTTTGCCAGGATACGAATTTGTGGCGTGGTTTGGAATGCTTGCCCCGGCAGGCACACCGGAAAAACTGGTCAAACAGTTGAACACGCTTATCGCAAGCGCTACCAATTCCCCCGACACCCAGAACAAACTCGACGCGCAGGGAATAACCGCGCAGACCGGATCACCGGCTTCTTTCAGGGCTTATATCCGATCCGAAACCGAGAAGTGGGCAAAAACCCTTAAAAACGCCGGCATCAAAGCGCAGTAGGTTTATTCAGCGCTCATCCACGATTCCGAACATACCTTCCAATAATTATTATTGATAAAATCAGTTCATGCCAGATTCCCGTTTTGACATCATCGTGATCGGCGAAGGCATTGCCGGTCTCACCGCAGCCCATGCGCTCGCCAAACAGGGCCTGAGCGCCGCCACTTTTGAACAGCAGATTTTCGGCGGGCTCGTGCTCAATGTGAATGAACTGGATCCCGCACCTCCGGGCGGCGAAGCGGGCGGCGCTGCGTTTGCCGCGGAGATGACACAGGCCAACGCCGAAGCCGGCGTCAGCAGCATTCAGGAACCGGTCACTGCGATCGCCGCATCTGATGGCGGCTTCACCGTTACCACCGGCGGCGGCAGTTACCGCGCACGCCAGGTCATCGTTGCCAGCGGCGCCAGCCTGAAAGCGCTGGGCGTGCCCGGCGAAGCCGAATTCGAAGGCCGTGGCGTCTCCAAATGCGCCGACTGCGACGGTCCGATGTTCCAGAACGAAACCGTCGCCGTGGTCGGCGGCGGCGACTCCGCGCTGCAGGAAGCACTGGTGCTGAGTCATTACTGCGGCAAGGTTTTGCTGATTCACCGCGGCACGGCATTCAGCGCGCAGCAGCGTTTCATCGACCAGATCAAGGGCAACGACAAGATTGAGCCGCGCTTCGGCTCCACCGTCGAAGCCATCCTTGGCGGGCAGATGGTCGAAAAAGTTCGCATAAACAACGCAAACGGCAGCGAAGAAATTCCCTGCGCCGGTGTCTTTGCCTATATCGGGCTGGAGCCCAATGCGTCGTTTGTACCGGGCACTGTCAAACGCGATCACGCCGGCCGTTTGGTCACTGCGGACTCGCTGGAAACCACCTTGCCCGGCCTGTGGGCCGTTGGCGCAGTGCGCAGCGGCTGTGGCGGCAGCCTGGACGATGCGATGGCGGACGCCAAACGCGCTGTGGATGGCGTGGCTGCGCGCCTGAAGTAATCGATTTATAAAGTCAGCGTTTAGGCGACGCCCCTGCTTCGCGGCGGGCCAACGCCCAGCCGCGCCCAACCCTCGCCGCCCAGCCGGCGCAATGTTTCGATGTTGTCGCGGTAAATCTGCTCAGTGTCCGGATGCGTGGCCACCACGCGTTCGACACTGGATTCGCGCAGCAGATGCAGCGTCGGATACGGCGAGCGGTTGGTGCAGTTATCGACATCATCGGGCTCGCTGCCGGCGAACTGGTAGCGGGGATGAAAACTCGCCACTTGCAGCACGCCTTCATAACCGAGGTCGGCGACCAATGCATCGGCGATTTCAAGAAAATCGTTGTAATCGGGGAAATCCCCCAGCACCTGCGGATGAATAAGTAATGTAGTTTCGGTTTTACTTTCATCCGTTGTCGACAGAACCTGCAGCTCTTCAGCCATCACCTGCAACAGTGCTTCCGGTGTTGTGGCATCGCTGACCACGTACCGAATGCGATCCCCGGCGTATACTGCGCGCGCGAACGGACACAGGTTGAGGCCGATCACGGCTTTCTCCAGCCAGTTGCGGGTTGCTGCAATCACTTCATCATTTTTCATCGTCCTAGTTAACCAACACATGGCGCTCAACGCAACCATCTTCAAGGCCGATCTGACCATCACCGACATGGATCGCGGCTATTACGCCACCCATGCATTGGTGCTGGCACGCCATCCGTCGGAGACCGACGAACGCATGATGGTGCGCCTGCTGGCATTTGCGCTGAATGCCGGCGAAGCGCTGGTGTTCGGCAAGGGATTGAGCAGCGAAGACGAGCCTGACATTCTGGAAAAAGACCTGACCGGTGCAATCCAGCTATGGGTTGAAGTCGGCCTGCCCGACGAAAAAGCCGTGCGCAAGGCCTGTGGCCGCGCCGCGCAGGTACGCATTTACAGCTATGGTCGCGGCACTGAGCGCTGGTGGCGGGATGCGCAGACAGCGCTGGCACGCCCCGACAACCTGACCGTCATCGAACTGCCGCAGGCCGCAACCCAGGCCATGGCGGCGCTGGCGCAACGCTCGATACAATTGCAATGCACGGTTCAGGATGGCACGGTGTGGTTGACCGACGGCAAAAATACGGTCGAGGTCACGCCGGTATTGCTCAACACAGCGCGTAAATCCTGAACCTGTCAGGCACCACAGTCTGGAACCGGCTTTCGCACATCCGCTGTCGCGACTTACAATGGCGGCCTGCAACCGCAGCAAAAATGGAAGGGAATCGCTCCCGGTGGGGCGGCCGGACTTCAAACCCGGTAGGGGCCGCGAGCGGTCCTGTGTGGGTTCGACTCCCACTCTCTTCCGCCACAGATTCCACGTCGCACGACACTGCTGCGACGTCCGCGTTGAGGAGGAGTACTGAATGACCTTCGCCACAGAATTATCTATTAAAATCAATGAATTACAGTATAAAGCCCTGCCTGCTGATGCGCTGTACTGGGCGAAAGTCGGCATCCTCGACACCGTCGGCGTGACCCTCGCCGGCGCCGCCGAAGACTGCACGCGCATCGCTCTCGGCGTCACCGGCGCGGGCAGCGGCCCGTCACTGGTGTTCGGTCATGCGCGCCGCATCGGCGCACTGGATGCCGCGCTGGTCAACGGCACCGCGTCCCACGCACTGGATTTCGACGATTGCAACAACACACTGGGCGGACATCCGTCGGCGCCGGTGCTGCCTGCGCTGTTCGCGCTGGCCGATGACATCGGCACCAGCGGAAAAGATTTCATCGCAGCTTACGTCGCCGGTTTCGAAACTGAATGCAAATTGTCGATGGCGGTGAATTTCTATCAATACACCAAAGGCTGGCATCCCACGGCAACACTGGGTGTGTTCGGCAGCGCAGCGGCCTGCGCCCACCTGCTGAAACTGTCGGTGGAACAGACTGCCACCGCGCTGTCGATCGCCGCATCGTTTTCCAGCGGCATCAAATCCAATTTCGGCACCATGACCAAACCGCTGCACGTCGGCCACTGCGCCCGCAACGGACTGTTCGCCGCACTGCTGGCGCGCGACGGTTTCACCGCCGGACCGCTGGCCTTTGAACACAAGCAGGGTTATTTCGAAGTCTTCAACGGCGCCGGCAACTACGATGCGGAGAAAACCATCCCGGCCTGGGCCAATCCGCTGGACATCACCCGCCCCGGCATCGCCATCAAGTCCTATCCCTGCTGCGGCAGCACGCATCCTGCCATCGACTGCATGCTGGAACTCGTGCACAAACACAAGCTGACCCCGGACAATGTGGCGAAAATCGAATCGTGGACCCATCCGCGCCGGCTGGAACACACCAACCGCCCCGATCCCCAGTCCTCGCTCGACGCCAAGTTCAGCGTGCAGTACACGCTGGCACGCGCACTGAAGGATCGCACCGTCAAGATCGAACAGTTCGAAGGCGACACCTGGAAAGACCCGGCCACCCGCGCCATCCTGCCGAAGATTCATTCCACGACCTACACCACCGCGCAGTTCCCCGCCGACAACCATTTCGGCGCCGAAGTGAGGGTCACAATGACCGACGGCCGTGTGGTCAGCACCAAGACCGACCAGGCCCTGGGCCGCAGCGTCGACAAACCGCTGCCTGCAGACAAACTCAAGGAAAAATTCGACAACTGCGCGGCACGCTCGCTGTCATCCGACAATGTCGCGCGGCTGTATGCGGCAATCCAGGATTTCGAAAATGCGCAGGATGTGCGGGAGATTGCGGCGCTGGCGGCGGGGCGCGGTGGGCCGAAGCGGGTTGCCGCCTGACTACGATTTTCGTAGGGCGGGTGAGCCGCCCCCAAAGAGGACTTGCTCCGCAGCGCGCAGCGGCGTTACCCGCCGGTCCGCCTTTATCCAGCGCGACATCGTCGCGCCTTATTTAAGCCAGCGATCCCGGCTGTCCAGCGATGCTTCAAGAATCCGCGGTCGGATAACCGCGCTTCTCGTATACCTGCGCAATACGCGCGCCATCCCACACGAAACAGAAATGCTGCGCCTGGATGCAGTTCGACAGCAGGCGCGGACGGAATACCGCGACACACTCACCACCCCGGTGCCGCACACTGTCATAGGCGACTCCACCGGAATTGATTTTCTTCAACTCGCGACCCAGCGCCTGACCCGGTGCATGGTTCCCGGGTTCATAAACAGCAGCAAAGCGTGCATCCCCGCGGATATCGTGCAATTCACCCTCCAGATCGGCGAGATAGGTACGCATGTCCACCTCGATAGGCGCCTCTTTGGTTCGGCTGAGGAAGCGCTCACGCGCATGCTGCGATTCGGCGATTGCCGTATCCAGAGACCTGCCCGCGTAATAAACCCCATAGGTGCCGTCGGTAAACCGGCTGCCTTCGGGATCGAGATGGGTAAATGCCGCCATGATCGGCGTAGTCCCTAGACCTGAAACCCGATCCTCCGGTGGCACCAACGAGATATCACCCGCCTCCTGGCGCAACCGCGGATTGGTCATGTTCTCCAATGCGAAAACCGCTTCAAGATCTCCCGGATCAGCAACCCGGTCATAAACGCTGACTGGCGGAAAGCGGCTCGGCACCAGCCGGTAGCAGGGTTTCCAGACAACCAGCGACAGCGCGGGAATCAAGCGCTAGCCCCCGCGCTGTGCATCAAGATATTGCCTGACCACATACAGATCAGCGACCTGCCCGGACAACATGCGATCCAGCGCGCTGCGCCCGCCAAACAACGGCGCATCGTTGGGCTTCTTGATCCAGGCATCGGCCACCTCTGGCTTGGGCAGCAACACCTGCAGGGCGGAATAAATCCCGAAAATATAAGAGATGCGTTCCAGGACATCGTGCGGCAGCACAAGCTGCTCGCCCTGCTTCCACTTGTAGAAGGTGGAGCGCGGCGGGCTGCCCAGCAAAGTCATTTGCTCTTTGGCGCCCAGCTTCCAGGCATCGATAATCCGGAACAGCGTACGCAGCGCCGGTGCCGACACTCTGTCGGCCTCCAACCTTGAACCAGCGTGCTGTTTAGCGGTAACCATGGTTGTCTCCTAATGGATTTTATCTACTTTTTACTCCATTAGTAGACAAATATCAACAGCTCAGCGCAAGCTGAAACCAGTAAGAGAAATATATAACTAATTGTTTTTATTGATATTTTTAATGTTCAGGCTAAATCCGACTAGCGTAGGGTCAAGCCAAGACCATTTTAAAGCTGACGGTTCAGCGAAATGCTCCCATTAGCGGACAAAGCGGCGCACCTTTATGCGGCAGTCCGGGATTTCGAAAATGCGCAGGACATCAGGTAAATTGCCAAGATTACCCCTGCAGGAATGACCATGAAGATGTTCAATCCAACACACCCGGGCCTGATCATCCGCGAAGACGTCCTGCCCGATCTCGGCCTGTCTGTGACCGAAGCAGCAAAACAGTTGGGCATATCCAGAAACGCTCTGTCGCGAATCATCAATGGCCGGGCAGCCATCAGCGCCGACATGGCGATCCGTTTCGCACAGTGGCTCGGCGGCAACGCCGAGACCTGGCTGCGGGCGCAGGCACAGTATGATTTGTGGCATACCGAGCGCGGGAAACGCATCAAAGTCAAACCGGCGATCCGGTCGATTGCGACGGCTTGAAGAAACCGCGCTAAAACTGCGTCATGCACAGGTTATCAACTAAATTTGGCAACTACTACATGTTAGCTTGCTCATGCAGCGCATAGTCGCAATCGGTGGCGGTGGGTTCTTGATGGAAGACAACCGGTCTCCGATCGATGATTACCTGTTAGCACTCACCTCAAAAACGAGCCCTCGCGTCTGTTTCCTTCCAACGCCAAGCGGCGATTCCGAGGAGCACTTAGAGAAGTTCTATGCAGCCTACACTTCGGAGCGCTGCACACCTTCACATCTTTCCTTCTTTCGAAAGGCGCGACCGCGCGCGCTGCCGCTGGAGACCTATAGCGACCAGCTTTTCGCGCAGGATTTAATCTTTGTTGGCGGTGGAAACACGCGTTCTGCGTTGGCTGTGTGGCGCGAATGGGGACTCGACCGCGCGCTGGCGCGAGCCTGGGAGCGCGGAGTCGTCCTTGCCGGCATGAGTGCTGGCGCCCTGTGCTGGTTCGAAGTTGGCGTAAGCGACTCTTTTGCCGATGGAACCTACCGACCAGTAGACGCACTCGGGCTGCTGCCAGGGGCATGCGCCGCGCATTACAACGCCATGCCCGAGCAACGTACATTGCTGCATCATGCCATTCGAGCGCGTGAAGTTCCTGATTCGATTGCCATCGATGAAGCCGCTGCGGTCGTGTTTGTTGGGCGTGACGTCGAACGTGTTCTTTCTTGGCACAGCGGTTCCACAGCGTATCGGGTGTTTCTTGGTGATGGCACCGTTCGCGAGGAGGCCTATGATTCCGAACCGTTATCTGGGGTCGCAAACTAACTTTAGTTCGAGTGGACGCCTTGCAAGCTGCGCTTGCAGGCGTCGCTCAACATGGCGTTAACCTCTCAAACGTTCTCCACGTTTTCCCTGCCCCCACCACTTCTGCAACATCGCCAAAAACTCCTGCGCCGCCGGTGACAAGGTCACCCCGCGGCAGCAGATCACCGCCAGCGTGCGTGTGAGCAAGCGTAGCCCGTATGAAACGAAGTGAAATACGGGATTCGTGTCCCCGTAATCCGCTGTCACCCCCAAGGGGACTTCCTTCGGGGCGCGCTCCTTACGGGCTACAATTTTTCTTGCATGCCACTATGATGCCGGTGCCACTTCCCGCTCTATACGCTTGCCTATCGCCTGCTCGGCAACCCGCAGATCATAGGCCGCCTGCAGATTGAGCCAGGACCGTGCATCGCCGCCAAAGTAGCGGGCCAGCCGCATCGCCGTATCAGCGGTAATGCCGCGGCGCTCGCGCACCACGTCGTTGACGCGCGGTGCCGGCACGTTGAGTGCCTTGGCCAGCGCGTTCGCGCTCATGTCCAGCGGCACGAGATAGTCCTCGCGCAATATTTCTCCCGGGTGCACCGGGCGCATGCCATTCTTGATCATCCATTCACTCCTTCAGTGGTAATCCACGATCTCGACATCTTCCGCTCCTGACGCCGTCCAGCGGAAACACAGACGGAACTGGTCGTTGATGCGAATGCTGTACTGCCCGCTGCGGTTGCCCTTCAGCGCCTCCAGCCGGTTGCCCGGCGGCACGCGCAGGAAGTCCAGCGTCTCGGCCGCATCGAGCTGAATCAGTTTGCGTTCAGCAACCTTGATGATGGCCGAAAAACGCCGGCTTTTACCCGTTTCAAACAGGGCCCGGGTATCGGCGCAGCGGAAGCTCTTGATCACCGGAAAAGAGTATAACGTTTAACGTTAAACGTCAAATCAGGGCCGGTGCGTTTTCCCTGCCCCCAGCGCCTTGATTCTTATTTATTTTTTGATGGGTCATAATCGCCAACTTGGAAAAACCCAATCAGGGAGAACATATTGGACTTGGAACTGCGTGGAAAAAAAGTGTTGATCACCGGGGCCTCAAAAGGGCTCGGACTGGCATGCGCACACGGGTTCGCATCCGAAGGTGCAACAGTCCATATTGCCGCCCGCAACGAAAATGCCCTCAAGGCGGCCGCAGATTTGATCAGGAAAAAATACAAGACGGAAGCCTTTGTCCATCCTGTCGATCTGAGCAAGACCGAAAACGCCGTCGCACTGGGCAAGGCCTGCGCCGATGTCGATATCCTGGTCAACAACGCCGGCGCGATCCCCGGCGGCAGCCTGCTGGAGATCACTGACGAAAGGTGGCGCCAGGCATGGGATCTGAAGGTCTTCGGCTTTATCAACCTGACAC
The DNA here is from genome assembly GCA_021732805.1 of Betaproteobacteria bacterium. Classification (GTDB taxonomy): domain Bacteria; phylum Pseudomonadota; class Gammaproteobacteria; order Burkholderiales; family SG8-41. The sequence continues at coordinate 12,579 of JAKFUJ010000296.1, forward strand.
GCGAGATTTACAAGAACATGCGCGAGCGCAAAGCCGGGGCCATTGTCAACATCATTGGTGTTGCCGGTGAACGCCACCGCTCCAACTACATCACTGGAACCACCGGTAATGCCGGACTGATGGCATTCACACGCGCGCTGGGTTCGGAGAGTGTGGACCACGGCATCCGCGTCGTCGGCGTGAATCCGGGACGCATAGAAACCGAACGCCAGATCGGACACTTCAGGGAACAAGCCCTGCAGCAATTCGGTGATGAATCGCGCTGGCCCGAGCTA
>JAKFUJ010000322.1 GCA_021732805.1 Betaproteobacteria bacterium
GCGCAGTAGTGCTGGGTTACGACATCTGTGCGCGGATGTCAATTGCGCTGGGCATCGAACGTTTCCGTGAGCGCGGCCATTCGACGCACAGCTTCGGCCACCTGTTCGGCGCTGCCGCGGCCGGGGCAGCGATCATGAAGCTCGATGTCGACCAGACACGTTACCTGCTGTCGTACACCGCGCAGCAGGCTTCCGGTCTGTCATGCTGGGCGCGCGACATCGAACATATCGAAAAGGCTTTCGATTTTGGCGGCATGCCGGCGCGCAATGGCGTGACTGCCGCGCTGATGACATCGATGCGCTTCACCGGCGTCGAAGATGTGTTTGACGGCGACCGCAGCTTTTTTCATGCGCACGGCCTGACTGCGAATCCGAAAAAGCTGGTGCGGGCGCTGGGCCGTGAATACGAAATCATGAATACCTCGATCAAACGCTGGGCCATCGGTTACCCGATCCAGGCGCCGATCGATGCGGTGCTGAATATCATCGAGAAACACCGGATCAAGGCCAATGACGTCGAGCGCGTGGCCATCGCCATCGATGAACAGGGCGCACGCACCGTCAACCAGCGCACGATGGCCAGCATCAACATCCAGCACCTGACGGCGGTGATGCTGCTCGACGGCGATATCACCTTTGCTTCGGCGCACGACAACCGGCGGGTGCGCGATCCGCGGGTGCTTGCCCTGAAAAACCGCATCACATTGCAGGGCAGTGCCGCGCTGGGCCGGGCCAAAACCACGCAGGCCATCGTTGAAATCATCACTCGTGACGGCCGCCGCCTGCGCCATCACACCCGGGCGGTGCGCGGCACCGCGGCGAATCCGATGCCGCGCACAGAGGTGGAGGCCAAAAGCCGCGACCTGCTGCTGCCGGTCATCGGCCAGCGGCGCGCCGAACGCCTGATCGACACCGTCCGCCACATCGAGCGCGTGCGGGATGTCCGGGCGCTGCGGCCGTTGCTCCAAGTAAAATGACGATTACAATCAGCTAAAAAAATGCTTGTCACCCCGGCGAAAGCCGGGGTCCAGAGCATGGGTAACTGGATGCCGGCTTTCGCCGGCATGACGAAATAATGAAGTCCTGAAAAATTTTAGAAGCAGTGAAACGCCAAACCAAAGGAATTTGAACGCCATGCGCTACGACCTGCACAGCCACGTCATCCCGCCGACCATCATTGCGGCGATGGAAAAAGACCCCAAGCGTTTCGAAACCAGCATCACCGAGAAGGACGGCAAACGTTATTTCGACGTGCATGGCCGGCCGGCGGAACTGAACTCGCAGTTCTATGATGCCGACGTCAAGGTCGAGTGGATGAACCGGAACAAGCTGGATGTATCGGTGATTTCGGTCGGGCCGCCGATTTATTTCTACTGGCTGTCAGCGGATGCCGGACTCCATGCCGCAAAACTTGCCAATGACGGCATTGCGCAGATGGTGGCCAAACATCCGTCACGCCTGCGCGGCATGGCGCATCTGCCGATGCAGGATCCGGATGCGGCGATTGCCGAGCTGGAACGTGTGGTCAAGGAACACAAGTTCAAGGCGGTGGAGCTGGCGACGTCAATCGAAGGCGTGCCGCTGGCCGACAGGAAATTCCGCAGGGTGCTGAAGACCATCGAACAACTGGGCTGCTTCATCTTCGCCCATCCCTACCAGTGTCTGGCCAAGGGCGGCATGGAGGAATATTACCTGTCGAACTTCGTCGGTTTTCCGCTCGACACCACGCTGATGGTGGCGCATCTGATGTTCAGCGGTGCGATGGATGAAATGCCGTCGCTGCGCATCGTGCTGCCGCATGGCGGCGGGTTCATCCCGTACCAGATCGGCCGTTTCCGCCATGGCCACCAGGTGCGCAAGGAACCCAAGGTCAACAACGCGACGCCGCCGCGCGAACTGTTCAAGCGTTTTTATTTCGACTGTCTGACCCACGACCCGCAGGCCGCGAAATACCTGATTGATCAGGTTGGCGCCGACCGCGTGGTGATCGGTACCGATCATCCGTTCGACATGGCGCCGCTGGATGTTCCGGCGGCAGTGGATGGCATACCGGGGCTGACGGCGGAGCAGAAGGCCTGGGTGTGCGAGCGCACGGCGAAAATGCTGCTGGGTGAAAAATAATTGTTTTAAAACAATGGGTTATTATATATTCGAGACCTGCTGCTGATCGCTTGTCATTGATGGCTCCTTTGCTCGGATGAATGGCCGGCTTATTACTTATTGTCAGGCAAGGAATATTTTCAGGGGAACTCAGGTGTTGGTTGTTGTCTCGGCCGCACACACCTGGTCGCGGCCCCCCTGTTTCGCGCGGTAGAGTGCGCGATCAGAGGCCTTGATGAAATCCTCAAGATTTTCGCCATGGGCGGGGTACTCGGAAACCCCAAATGAGGCGGTAGGCGCTGGCAGCACCTGATCACGGTGCGTAAGACTGGCCTCGCGAAGAGCAACGCGCAACAGCTCTGCCCGACCCATCGCACATTCGAGGTCGGCTTCAGGGAGCAGGACGGCGAGCTCCTCGCCGCCGTAGCGGCAGGCGATGTCTGTCGGGCGCACATTCTTGGTGATGATTTTGGCTACTGCGCTGAGCACGAAATCGCCTGCGTCGTGCCCGAAGGTATCGTTAAAGCGCTTGAAGTGATCAATATCGATCATGATCAGCGACAACGGTTTATTACTGCGCTTCACCCGGTGTGCCTCGCGTTTGAGCGCGTCATCCATGTAGCGCCTGTTGTACAGGCCGGTCAGGGGGTCATGCAACGCCAGCACGCGCAGCGAGTCGCGCAGTTTGAGATTGGCGAGTGAAGGCCCGATCCGGTCGACCAGCGCCCGCAAGCGCCTCGGCGTGCCCTCCGCGCGTTGAGCCTTGTCGTCGTCATTGATATCGAGTTCAAGGTGCAGCAACCCCAATACCTGTCCTTCGCCCTGTACCGGCATGCAGACGTAGGAGGGGGCGCTGCCCTGCGCATGACGGCATCGAATGGCGCCCTGATTCTGGACGGTATGCGGACGGCCCAGACGAAGAGCCCAGCATTCATCGGGAGTGAATCCATTTTCCGGCGTTTGCTCCCGACCCCAGGTCGCAACATGTTCGAGCACGTCGCGCGATTCACGGTGGATGTAGAGCCTGCCGACAACACCCGGGAATAATTTTCCGGCAACCTCGCGCACCACCGCATAGGCTTCGTCCCGTTGTGCGCACGATTGCAGAAGTTCAGCCATGTTAACGAGCATCTGGTCGTCGTGCTGGAGCGATTCCAGTTGCCGCACCGATGCTTCAAGCTTGGCATGTCCATCGCGCAGGTCTGTTTCGGTTTTGCGGCGCGCCGCCACTTCGCGAGCGAGCTTTCTGTTTGCATCCCGGATTGCCGTCAGCTTGGCTGTAAGGTTCGCCTGCGCTTCGCGCAGAGCCTCTTCGGTGCGACGCAACTCGGTCACGTCGCGCGCAATGGTGATTTCCCCGATCAGCCGGTTTTGAGCATCGACAAGCGGTGTCGTTTTATTGAGAACCCGCACAATCTCGCCGTTTTTTTTGCGGCGCTCAACGGTGGACGTTGTCGGTTTTCCGGCACGTATCCGGGCGAGAATGCGCGCGTAATCCGCTTCCGACAGATCGGCTGCGTGCAATTCGCGCAGTGACCGGCCGATGGCCTCTTCTGTGGTGAATCCATACAAGGCCGTCGCCTCCCGATTCCATACGGTGACGACCGCGTTCATATCCTTGACCACGATGGACTCGCCGGACTGTTCGACCACCTGCTCCAGCTGGCGTGCGCGCGCTTCAGAGAGCGCACGCGTACCGGTGATTCCGGCACCCCGTACAGCATCTGTTTTGACCATACGCATGAAACGCTCCTCGCGCTATCCGCTCCGGCTGCATTTCCAGCCGGGCGGCGTTTTTCTTCCCTTTTGTTTTCCCTGCTGCAAAAGGGTTGTCATTTGCCTGAAGGCAACCGGGTACTGGACGGACAGTCTACTCCGGGAATGACCGTTTTGGGTTGAAGGCGGGTCTATACTGCCTAGGTGTGAGATTGCAAGACCCTGTTGCGGACTGTTGTCCCTGTTTAAGCGGAGAAAGCGAATCCACCAAAAAACAAACCCTGCCGAAGCAGGGTCTGTGTGAGTATCGATTGTTACGCGGCTTGCAGTTTCCTGCGCCGTCCAACCCAGCCCAGCAGTCCAAGCCCCAAACCCATCATTGCGTAGATTTCAGGTTCAGGAACGGGGGAAACAGCCACTGCCGAGAAACTTTCCGGTCCGCCTGCGACGCCAGTAATCGTAGATTCCAGCGCGATGCGGAAATTGGAAAAACCGGCCTGATTGAATACAGTGGTGTTGAGGAATGTCTGTTGGGCTGCATCAACGCTGATCAGGAATCCCGCGCTGCCGTTGCCGGTTAACGTGCTCGCATAAGAGAAATTGCCGTCAATGGCCGTGATCACACTATTGCCATTGTAGAATTTCAAGGTGACATCGGTAATGGTCAGTCCATCGCCGCCCGGCTCCGTCGCATTGAACAAAAGATTCACATTTGCGCCGCTGGTCCAGTTGAGTGATCCGAGCGTTGGAATGCCGAATTTCAGGGTATCGTTCAGCGGATTCACTGTATTACCGCCGGCATTCGTCACCCCGTTTCCGCTGAAAACCAGGGCATCGCTGATGCCAGGCGTCAGTGCGACGATCGCGCCTCCGGAAATTCCGATGGCCCCCGACTCGAATGTGTTATTGCCCTGTCCCTGAATAGTCAGAAGCCGAGGGGCATTGCCGAAGCCTTGCGCGCCAATTGCCAGTTCACCATTTTGTATGAGACTCGCACTTGCGCCCGGGGAAACTCCGAGCAAGGCAGCAGCCATCGCACCGGCACAGCGTTTGCTCATTTTACTCATGCTCATAATAATTTCCTTGAATAATAGTTGCATACGGACAACAGGAATCAACTTGCATCGACCTTGATTCGCTGAACCCATCGGCGCTCACACGAAATGAAAAAAGGAATAGCGGGAGCTAGAATCGCACTGATAAACGCAGTGGTATGTGCGCTGCCTAACAAACAAGCAAAGAATTTATTGTGGCGACGAGCCTCGTCAGAACGCCAAACGTCAATAGTCGGTTGGAACGCCGGTGCATGGTTGGCAGGAATTCGACGCAAAACCCGCAAGAATTCATGCTCCTGGTTGAGTATTCGGCCTCAGCCGCACAATATTTGTCTTAGAGCCTGTTATGAACTTTATAACTTCCTTAATTAAATCAATTACTTACTTAACATCGAGTCCATAACAGGCTCTTAGAGTGGGCGCGGCACGGCACGGCTGCTCTGCAGGAGGCCGACTAACCGGGTCGAAAGCGGCTGCCTTATTCCGCCCAGCCTTTGCTGCGATCCACGGCCTTGTGCCATCCTGCCAGCAAATCGTTTACCTGATCTCTGCTCATATGCGGATCGAAAATCTTCTCAACCTGCCACTGCGCATCCAGTTGCTCTGAAGTTTTCCAGTAACCCGTCCCCAGCCCGGCCAGATACGCTGCGCCCAGCGCAGTCGTTTCCTGTATCTGCGGCCGCACCACGCGCAGCCCGAGCAGGTCGGCCTGGTACTGCATCAGCGCGTTGTTGCGTGCGGCACCACCGTCTACCCGCAATTCGCTCAGAGCTATGCCCGAGTCCTTGACCATCGCATTCAGTACGTCGGCGGTTTGATAAGCGATGCTTTCCAGCGCCGCGCGCGCGATGTGTCCTGCCGTTGACCCGCGAGTCAGGCCCATGATCACGCCGCGCGCATGCGGATCCCAGTGCGGGCTGCCGAGGCCGGTGAAGGCGGGGACCAGGTAAACGCCGCCGTTGTCGGGAACCCCGGCGGCTAGCGGTTCGATGTCAGCCGATGTGCGGATGATGCCCAGTCCGTCGCGCAGCCACTGCACCACCGCGCCGCCGATGAACACGCTGCCTTCGAGTGCGTATTGTTTTTGATTGTTCGTTGAACATGCCGCTGTGCTGAGCAGACGGGATTGCGACTGCACGACTTCTGCGCCGGTATGCATCAGCATGAAACAGCCGGTGCCGTAAGTGTTCTTGGCCATGCTCGGTTTTGTACAACGCTGCCCGAACAGGGCGGCCTGCTGGTCGCCGGCAATGCCGGCGATGGGAATGCGCGCACCGAACAGGCCGGATGCGGTTTCGGCAACAATCCCGCTGGAGGCGCAGATTTCCGGCAAAACCTTTGCCGGCACCTTCAGCCACGCCAGCAGTTCTTCGTCCCAGTCGCCGGTGTTGATATTAAAAAGCAGTGTGCGCGAGGCATTGGTGACATCGGTGGCATGCACTGCACAGCCGGTCAGGTTCCAGATCAGCCAGCTGTCGATGGTGCCGAAGGCGAGTTCGCCGGCTTCGGCACGGGCGCGGGCGCCCGGGACTTGGTCGAGAATCCACGCAATCTTGGTGCCGGAAAAATAGGCGTCGGCGAGCAAGCCGGTCTTGGCGGTGATCGTAGCTTCAAGACCACGTGCTTTCAACGCATCGCAGGCTGCTGCAGTGCGCCGGTCCTGCCAGACGATGGCGTTGTGTACGGCTTTGCCGGTGGCACGTTCCCACACCACGGTGGTTTCGCGCTGGTTGGTGATGCCGATGGCTTTGATGTCGCGCGCCTGCACACCGGCGCGGGCGATGGCTTCATGCGTCACTGCGAGCTGGGTTGCCCAGATTTCAGCCGGATCGTGTTCGACCCAGCCCGGCTGCGGATAGTGCTGCGCGTATTCGCGCTGCGCGACGGCGCGGATAACGCCATTGCCGTCAAAGGCGATGGCGCGCGAACTGGTGGTGCCCTGATCGAGAGCGAGGATCACGGGCTGGTCGGATCAGCCGCCCGATGCGGCCTTGATGCCTGCGGTCTTGACCAGCTTGCCGAACTTGGCGACTTCGGCTTTCAGGTAGGCATGGAACTGCTCGGGCGTGCCGCCGATGATCTGTGCGCCGACGTCGGCATGGCGTTTCTGGATATCCGGATCGGCGAGGATGGCCACAAATTCCTTGTGCAGACGGCTGATGATAGTCGCGGGAGTACCCGCGGGCGCCGCAACGGCAGACCATGACGAGTTTTCATAACCGGCGATACCGGCCTCGGCGATGGTCGGCAATTCCGACAGCACGGCGAGACGCTGCGATCCGGTGGTGGCCAGCGCGCGCACGCGGTTGGCTTTGACATGCGGCACAGTGGAGATCGCGTTGTTGAACAATACTTCGATATTGCCGGCAATGAGATCGGTCAGCGACGGCGCGGAACTCTTGTACGGGATGTGCGACATCTTGGTGTTGGTCATCAGCGCAAACAGTTCGCCGCTGATATGGCCGAAACCGCCGACACCGGACGAGCCGTAATTGAGTTGTCCGGGCCGCGCTTTGGCCAGTGCCACCAGGTCCTTGACCGATTTCGCCGGCAGCGAAGGATGCACCACCAGCACGCCGGGTGATGTCGAGATCTGGATGATGGGTGCGAAATCTTTCACCACGTCGAAATTCAGTTTGTAGAGATGCGGATTCACCGCCCAGGTGCCGACGGTGGCGATGACGATGGTATAGCCGTCGGGTGGCGACTTGACGGTCAATTCCATGCCGATATTGCCGCCGGCGCCGCCGCGATTGTCGATCAGCACCTGCTGGCCGATGCGTTGCGAGAGTTTTTCACCGAGCATGCGGCCCTGGATGTCGGTGGGGCCGCCGGGCACGAAGGGCACCACGAAACGCACGGGTTTGTTGGGATAACCCTGTGCATGGACGGATGCGGCGATGAACAGCGGGGACAGCAGCAGCGTAATTGCAAAACTACGGGTCTGTCTGGACTTCATCACATCCTCCTCCTGGGTGTATGAATCAATCCGGGGTGCTGCTCAGGCGCGCAGGGTTTCCTTCAGGCGCATGACGGCGGAATCAGGGCTGGTCAGCACGCGGCAACCGGTCTTTGCCGGTATCAGCCGTGCCGCGGTGGCCATCGAGAACTGGCCGAGTACCACGGCGTCGCAGGGCAGCAATTCTGCCGCGGCGATCGCGATCAGGCGGTCGTGAGTGTCGGCGTCACCGCGCTGCAGGGCGGCGAGCGCTTCCGGCAGCGTGCGCGTGGCGACAGAGACGTTTTGCTGCCTGGCTTTCGCCATCTGTTCGAGTTCGGCTTTCAGCGCCGGGATGCTCGGTGCAAATGTTGCAATCAGACCGACACGGGCGCCGGCAGCCAATGCTTCATCGAGCATGGCCTCGTTTGGTTTGAGTACCGGGATCGGCATTGCTGCTGCAGTTGCCTCGATCGCGGGACCGAATGCCGAGCAGGTGAACAGGATGGCATCGGCGCCGCTGCCGCGGACATAACGCGCCAGCGTGATGAAGCGTTCAATCATCTGGTCGGTGAGGCGGCCATCCGCAGCAAGATCGGCGGACAGCGAATCATCGAGCAGGTTGGTGGTGCGTGCTTCCGGCCACAGCCGACCGAAAGCAGCGACGATCGGATCGATGGCGAGCGGCGTCGCATGGATGAGGGCGATACGCGGGTGGTTCATGGCAGCAGATTATTATTGGAATGGGCGCTCATTCTACCCGTTTTGCCGTCATCTACGGATTGCTGCGGCGACGGTAATCGTTTGACAAATCAGGCCATGCGTGGACAATCGGCAGGAACTGATCCGCGCCCAAAGCCGCAGGATTTCAATGCGGCGGATTTGCCAGCCTGCCGTCGGCGCGGAATTAAAAAATGAACAGGGTTGAGGAGAAATCATGAAGACAATTTTTGCCGCAATTTTGGCAGGTGCCGCGCTGACGCTGATGATCGCGCCGCAGGCGCATGCCCAGTCCTATCCGAGCAAGCCGATCCGTTTTGTGCTGCCGTTTCCGCCGGGTGGCGGCACTGACATTCTCGGGCGCATTTTTGCGCAGAAGCTGTCGGAGCAGGTAGGGCAGCCGGTGGTGCCGGAAAACCGTCCGGGCGCTGGCGGCAATGTCGGTGTTGATTATGCGTCGCGTCAGCCTGCAGACGGCTACACCATCGTGATCTGCTCCCCGTCGCTTGCGATCAGCCCGAGCCTGTATAAAAAAATGAGCTACAAGCCGGAGGATGTCACGATGATCAGCCGGGTGGCGTCGATACCCAATGCCTTTGTGGTGCATCCGGTGGTTCCGGCGCGTTCGATGAAGGAACTGGTGGCGCTGGCGAAACGCAGCCCCGACAAGCTCAATTTCGGCACCGGCGGCGCAGGCACCTCGAATGATCTGGCGGCGCGTTACTTTCTCTCAGAAAACAAGCTGAAGATGCTGATCGTCCCGCACAAGGGCGTCAATCAGGCGACCATTGCGCTGCTCGGCGGGCAGGTGGATATGGTTGTTGTGGGCGTCGCGACCTCCGCTCCGCATGTCAAGGCGGGGCGCTTGCGCGCACTGGCGACGCTGACGGAAAAACGTACGGAGGCGATGGCAGATGTGCCGAGCATCGTCGAGGCGGGACTGCCCTGGTTCCAGGTGGATACCTGGTACGTGATGGCGGCGCCTACCGGAACGCCTGCGGCGATCATCGGCAGACTGAATACCGAGTTCAACAAAATGCTGAAAAATCCAGACATGCTTAAAAGACTGGATGACCACGGCGTGATACCGGTTACCAGCACCCCGGAGGAGGCGACTCAGTTCGTCAAGCAGGAAACCGTGCGCTGGGCAAAAGTCATCAAGGAGGCTGGCGTCGACCGGCTGTAACCGATGCGCGCAGGCGCTTTATTGTCAAAGGGGAAAATATAATGATGCAGCATGCAGTCAGGTATGCGAAATGTGCTTGGGCGGGATTGGTGGCTGCAGCGGTTGTGATACCGGTTGCTCAGGCGCAGGACTATCCGCTGCGCCCGATGCGCATGATCGTGCCGTTCGCGGCCGGCGGTCCGACCGACACCATCGCGCGCGTGGTTGCGCAGAAATTCACGGAAGTCATGGGTCAGCAGGTGGTGGTGGACAACCGCGCCGGCGCCGGCGGCAACATCGGCATGGGGCTGGCGGCGTCATCCGCCCCCGACGGCTATACGCTGATCGTGGTCAGTTCCAGTTTCGTGGTGAATCCGGGTTTGTACAAAACCATTCCCTACGATCCGTACAAAAGTTTCGTGCCGGTATCGAACATGGCGGCTTCACCCAATGTGTTCACGGTGCATCCGACGATCCCTGCAAAAACAATGAAGGACCTGCTGACGCTGGTCGCCGTTGATCCGAAAAAATTCTCGGTGGCGACGCCCGGCATCGGCACCACGCCCGACCTCTCGGCGCAACTGCTCAAGCTGACGACCAAACTCGATTTCATCACCGTGCCGTTCGGCGGCGCGGGTCCTGCCGTCGGTGCGGTGGTCGGCAATCAGGTGCAGATCGGTTGCACGGCGCTGCCGCCGACCACGCCGCACATCACCGCCGGGCGGTTGCGCGCGATTGCGGTGACCAGTCCGCAGCGCTCGAAGGCGATTGCCGATGTGCCGACGATGGCCGAGGTCGGTTTCAAGGGGCAGGAGGCGGATACGCTGCAAGGCCTGCTGGTGCCTGCCGGCACGGCCAGGGCCGTCGTCGAAAAACTCCATGGGCAGGTGGTGAAGATGATGGCCTTGCCCGATGTGAAGTCACGCGTTGAAGGACTCGGATTCGACATCATCGGCAGTTCGCCGGCCGAGTTCACCGCGCAGATCAAGGTCGAAGTCGAGAAATGGACCAAGGTGGTCAAGGCGGCGGGGATCAAGGTCAATTGAAGCGCGGCGCGGTCATGCAAAGGCGCAGGCTGAACCCTGTCCGTCAGCCACAGGTTTTTGAATAACGAATAACAACAAATCAACACAACAGACGCAGTTCAATCATCGGCAGTAACGGCGGGGAGGTTCACATGAAGCGTGCATCAAGGAGCGCAGGCGGCATCTGCCTGGCATTGTGTCTGGGCGGATTCAGTGCTGTGCTCAGCACAGTGTCAGCGGTTGCGCAAACCTACCCGGTGCGTACCGTGCGGCTGGTGGTGGGTTATCCCGCCGGCGGATTGACGGATGGCGTGGCGCGCACACTGAGCGCCGGTCTGGCCGAGGCGCTCGGGCAGCAGATGATCGTGGACAATCGCGGCGGCGCCGGCAGCGCCATCGGTACCGATATCGTTGCCAAGTCGCAACCGGACGGACATACCTTGCTGGTGGCTGATCAGGCACTGATCACCAATCCGACGCTGTATGCCAAATTGCCTTATGACACGCTGAAGGATCTGCAGCCAGTGTCGTTGGTTGGAGCGGCATCGTTGGCGATTGTCGTGCATCCGTCGTTGCCGGTGCGTTCGGTCAAGGATCTGGTGGCGCTGGCGAAAGCGCGGCCCGGTCAGATCAATTACGCTTCCGGGGGCAATGGTACGGCGACGCATCTGGCCGGTGAATTGTTCAAGCAGGAAGCCGGAGTGCAAATGGTGCATATCCCGTACAAGGGCGCCGGCGTCGCCATCAGCGATTTGCTGGGCGGCCATGTCTCGATCATGTTTTCCAGCATCGGCGCATCGGCGCCGCATGTCAGTGCCGGCAAGCTGCGTGCGCTGGCGGTGACCGGGCCGACGCGGGCTTCGGTGCTGCAGGATGTGCCGACCCTGAAAGAGGCAGGCTATCCCGCGGCTGCGCTGGTCGGTTACTGGGGCATACTTGCGCCGGCCGGCGTGCCACGTGACATCGTCGACAAGCTGAGCAAGACCATTGCTGCCACCATCAAACGGCCCGAGGTCAACAAGCGGCTGGTGGATCAGGGTGTGGAGCCGTCGGGCAGCGATCCGGCGGAGTACGGTGAAGTCATCCGCCGCGAGACCGCGAAATGGGCGAAAGTCATCAAGGCTGCCGGCATCAAGGTTGATTGAACCAGTTCGTCACCCCGGTTTACCGTAACAACATCCAGTAACAACCTCAATGTAGCTACGACTGCCAAACCCATGAGAATTACAGATATCAGGGAAATTGCGATCCCGCTCAATTCTAGCCTGCGCAACGCCGTATTCGATTTCAGCGAAATGACCACTTCGGTGGTTGCGGTCATCACCGATGTTGTGCGCGACGGCAAACCGGTCGCCGGTTTTGCCTTCAACTCCACCGGGCGTTATGCCTGCGGCGCGCAGATGCGCGCGCGTTTCATCCCGCGCATTCTGAAAGCCAAACCGGAATCGCTGCTCAATGCAGCCGGCGACAATATCGATCCGGAAAAAATCCTGGCCTGCATGCGGCAGCGGGAAAAACCCGGCGGACATACCGAACGTTCGGTGGCCATCGGCGCCATTGAAGTGGCGTGCTGGGACGCTGCCGCGAAAATTGCCGGCTTGCCGCTGCATGCGCTGATTGCAAAAATATACAATAAAAACAACAGGTTAGTAAAAGTCCCGTGTTACGTCGGTGGCGGCTGGTATGAGCCGGGCAAGGGCATCCCCGAACTGCTAACAGAAATCCGCGACAAGTTCGCGCAGGGTTACCGCACGATGAAAATCAAGGTCGGCGGCCTGTCGGTGGCCGAGGATGTTGCCCGTGTCGAAGCCGCGCTGAAAGTGGTTGGCGGCAGCAAACATCTGGCAGTGGACGCCAATGCCGGGTTTGATCGTGCGCGTGCGCTGGCTTATGCCAAAGCGCTGGCGCCGTACGACCTGCGCTGGTT
>JAKFUJ010000272.1 GCA_021732805.1 Betaproteobacteria bacterium
TTTGCCGAAAAACTGCGCATCACCGATGCCGCCGCGCTGGAAGCGGCGATGGAAGTTGCCGGGACGCTGCGAGTGCAGATCGAGGCGCTGCTGTCGATGGGATTGCCAAATTCGCCGATGGCCGGCGCCGATATCCGCGTCGCCAGCGGCAATTTCGTCACTGCGCGGCCGATTGGTGTCGTCGACGGTGTTGACCTGATGCATACCGGTGAAGTGCGCAAAATCGATGTTGTGGCGATCGAGCGGCGACTCAAAGACGACGAAATGGTCGTCATATCGCCATTGGGTTATTCGCCGACCGGAGAAGTCTTCAACCTGACGCTGGGCGACGTCGCCGCTGCAACAGCGGTAGCGCTGAAGGCCGACAAACTGATTTTCCTGATGGAGTCGACAGGTGTGACCGGACGCCGCGGCGAGCTGCTGCGTGAACTGACGGTGCGCGAGGCGCGGGGCTTGCTGACGCGGGGGCGGGTTGCGCCGGAAGAGATGCAGACCTATCTGCCGGCGGCGGTGCGCGCCTGTGAGCAAGGGGTGGGGCGGTCACACCTGATCTCCGGCCATCTCGACGACAGCCTGTTGCTGGAGCTGTTTACACACAAGGGTGTCGGCACACTGGTGACGCCGGATCCGCTGGAAACCCTGCGTCACGCGAAAATCGAGGATATCGGCGGCATTCTGGGACTGATCGAACCGCTGGAAGCCGAGGGCATTCTCGTCAAGCGCAACCGCGATTTGCTGGAAATGGAAATCGACCGTTTCTGGGTGCTCGAACACGACCGCTTGATCATCGGTTGCGCGGCGCTGTATCCGTTTTCTGATGAACGTTCCGGAGAACTGGCCGGTCTTGCGGTGCAGCCCGATTTTCGCGGACGCGGGGCCGGTGAGCGATTGCTGGAGGCAATCGAGAAACGGGCGCGTGGTTTGCGGCTGAAACAGTTGTTCGTGCTGACCACCCGTGCCGAACACTGGTTTGTTGAGCGCGGTTTTATCGAGACCGATGTCAGCGCCCTGCCGCAGAAAAAAAAGGAACTCTACAACTACCAGCGCCGTTCGGTGGTGCTGATCAAAAAACTGTAGGTGCGATGCCGTACACAGGCGGTTGTCACAATTCGTTAACATTAATGTCTTATTGTGGAGGAATAACATGGCGCGCCAAGTGCATTGCGTAAAACTCAAGCGCGAGGCCGAAGGGCTGGATTTTCCGCCGTATCCCGGCGAGCTCGGCAAACGTGTGTTCGAGAATGTGTCCAAAGAAGCCTGGAAGCAGTGGCTGGAGCAGCAAAAAATGCTGGTCAACGAGAACCGGCTGAGTCTGGCGGACAAAAAGGCACGTGATTACCTTGCGCAACAAATGGAGAAGCATTTTTTCGGTGGCGGCGCGGACGCAGCTGCCGGTTACGTGCCACCGTCCCGTCCCTGAACGTCCGTTCCCCGGGTTGCCTGGAACCTGCCAGCCATGAATGCCGCTGTCCGCCGGCCCCGGCGCGCACCGGGCAAAGCCGGGTTTGCACCGGAGTTTTACCTCAATCGCGAACTGGGTCTGCTGTCGTTCAATCGCCGGGTTTTGGCGCAGGCTGAAAACCGCGCCCATCCGCTGCTGGAACGGCTGCGTTTCCTGTGCATCGTCAGCAGCAATCTTGACGAGTTTTTTGAGGTCCGCGTTGCCGGCCTGCAGGCTGAAATCGAGGCCGGTTCTCCGCCGGTCTACCCCGACCAGATGCACGCCGACCAGGTGTACCGGCTGGTCGCGCGCGAAGCGCAGGAGCTGGTTGCGCGCCAGTATCAGCTGCTCAATGAAGAAGTGTTGCCGGGACTGGAGCAGGCCGGTATCCGTTTCCTGCGCCGCAGTGCATTCACAACGCAGCAGGCGGATTGGATCAAGGGCTATTTTCACCGCGAAGTAAAACCGGTACTGACGCCAATCGGCCTAGATCCGGCGCACCCGTTTCCGCGCGTGCTCAACAAAAGCCTGAATTTTGCCGTCGAACTCGAAGGCAAGGACGCGTTCGGGCGCAATTCCGGGATTGCCATCGTGCAGGCGCCCCGGGTGCTGCCACGGGTGATCCGGCTGCCGCAGGACGTTGCCGGCGCGGAATACGACTTCGTGTTTCTGTCCTCGATTTTGCACGAACATGTCGGCGAATTGTTTACCGGCATGAAGGTGCTGGGTTGTTACCAGTTCCGTCTGACGCGCAACAGTGACCTGTTCGTCGACGAAGAGGAAGTCAAGGATTTGCGTACCGCGTTGCGCGGCGAATTGCCGCACCGTCATTTTGGCGACGAAGTGCGGCTCGAAGTCACCAACGGCTGTTCCCAGCATATTTCAGGCTTTCTTCTGAGCCAGTTCAAGCTCGACGAGGAAGACCTGTTCCGGGTGGAAGGGCCGGTGAACCTGGCGCGCGTAATCAGCGTGCCGGACTGGGTTGATCGCCCCGATTTGAAATTTCCGCAGTTCCGCCCGGGCCTGCCACAGCGGCTGCAGCAGCCGGGTGACATGTTTGCGGCGATTCGTGCCGGTGATGTGCTGCTGCATCATCCGTTCCAGTCGTTCCAGCCGGTGATCGTGTTTCTGCAGCAGGCGGCACGCGATCCGGCGGTGGCCGCAATCAAGATGACGGTGTACCGCACCGGCGCCGAATCGGAACTGATGGAAGTGCTGATCACCGCCGCGCGCAGCGGCAAGGAAGTGACCGTGGTGCTCGAGTTGATGGCGCGCTTCGATGAAGAAGCCAACATCAACTGGGCGCAGCGGCTGGAAGAGGTCGGCGCTCATGTGGTGTATGGCGTAGTTGGCCACAAAACCCATGCCAAGATGCTGATGGTGGTGCGCCGCGAAAACGACGGTTTGCACCGTTACGTCCACCTGTCCACCGGCAATTACCATCCGCGCACGGCCCGCCTCTACACCGATTTCGGCCTGTTTACCTGCAACGAGGACATCGGCAACGACGTCGCCGAGGTGTTTATGCAGTTGACCGGACTGGGACGTGCCACCAAACTGCGCCATCTGCGCCAGTCGCCTTTCACGCTGCACAAGGAAATGATCCGTGCCATTGAAAATGAAACGGCCATCGCCAGGGCGGGGCGCAAGGGCCAGATCATCGCCAAGATGAATGCGCTGCTCGAATCCGAAGTGGTCGGCGCGCTGTACAAGGCATCACAGGCGGGCGTGCAGATCGACCTGATCGTGCGCGGCGTATGCGCGCTGCGGCCGGGCGTGCCGGGGATGTCGGAGAATATCCGCGTGCGCTCGATCATCGGCCGTTTTCTCGAGCATACCCGCGTGTTCCATTTTCATAACGACGGCGCCGATGACGTTTACCTGTCCAGTGCCGACTGGATGGACCGCAATTTCTTCGGACGTGTCGAGGTCTGTTTTCCGTTACTCGATCCCGAATTGAAGCAGCGGGTGATCAGTGAGGGGCTGCGCCCGTACCTGGAAGACAACACACAGGCCTGGCTGATGGGTGATGATGGCCAGTATGTCTGCCGCGTACCGGGTCGGGCAAGGCCGGTCAGTGCGCAGGAGCAGGCGCTGGAGCTGCTCGCACATAAAACCGGCGGATGAGCCGGCGCATGAGCCGCGACACCGGCTGCCGCCGTATTTCCGCCGATGCCACGGTGGGCACGGAAATCGAACTCAAGCTGCGTTTGCCGCCGCAACGATTGCGCGAAGCCCTGGTGTTGCCGTTGCTGCAGCCGGTGCGCGGCTCTGCAACCCGCAAACTGGCGGCAACCTACTTTGATACGCCGACGCTGGAGTTGTCGCAGCGGCATATTGTCCTCAGAGTGCGGCGCGAGGGGCGGCGCTGGGTGCAGGCGGTGAAAGGTGAAGGCTCTGCCGAATCCGGTGTGCACCAGCGTCTGGAAATCGAAAGCGTGCTGCGCAGTCCCCAACCTGATCTGTCCGCGCTGCCGCGGCACGCGGTGACCAAAATCCTGCAGTCACGCAAAGTCGCAGAATCGTTGCAACCGGTGATGCACACCGAAATCACCCGCACCGTGTGTCTGATCGAACCCGCGGAGGGCGTGCTGATCGAGGCGGCGATTGATCGCGGTGTCATCCGCAGCGGGCGACGCAGCTTGCGCATCTGCGAGATTGAACTGGAACTGAAAAGCGGTGCGTTGATTGCGCTGTTCGATCTCGCGCAACAATTGGCTGAAGTAATCCCGGTCGCGCTGGAACATCGTTCCAAGGCGGAACGCGGGTTTGACCTGTTTCGCGGGCAGGCCGCGCCCCCGGTCAAAGCGGTTCCGGTGATTCTGAAGCGCGAGATGAACGCAGGCCAGGCATTCCATGCGATCACCGCGGCTGCGCTGGCGCAGGTGCATGCCAACGAACGTGGCGTGCTGGATTCGGCAGATACGGAATACCTGCATCAAATGCGTGTCGGCATACGCCGGCTGCGTTCGGCGTTCCGGCTGTTTCGCGATCTGCTGGGCGATGCTGCCGTGTCGCAGGTCGAGGTACTGCGAGATATCGGCACCGCTCTGGGACCGGCACGCGACTGGGATGTATTTGTCACGGAAACCCTGCCGGCGGTGCGACCGGCGCTGGCGGCGCATGTTGCGGCTGAGGCTTTCGAGGAGTGGTGCCAGCGGTGTCGCAAGGCAGCCAAAGCGGCATCAAAAAAATCAATAAAAACAATTAGTTATACTCAGTCCATGATGGCGCTTGGACGCTGGCTGGCGCATTTCCGCAGCGATGATGGAGCGCAGTGGCAACAGCCGGCGCAAGCCTGCGCGACGCAGATACTGGCGGCCTGTCATGCGCGTGTGCTCAAACGCGGCCGTCGTCTCGAACGCCGCAGTGCCGCCGAATTGCACCGGCTGCGCATCGCCGTCAAACAATTGCGTTATGCGGTGGAGTTTTTTTCTTCGCTGTATCCGGCGCGCAGCATGGCGGCAATGCGTGACCGGCTCTCGCTGCTGCAGGATATACTCGGGCGCATCAATGATGCGGCAACGGTGCAGCAGTTGCTGGTTGCGCCGGCTGCGGAAAATCGTGAAGTGATTGCCGCCGCGGGCATCGTCATCGGCTGGTGCGAGGCGCATGCAGTGGCCGAGCGTGTTGCCTTGCCGCTGGCGTGGCGGCGTTTCCGCGCGACACGCCGGCCCTGGCAGGAGTAGAGTAATCGCATGGATCTGATTTTGTGGCGACACGCCGATGCCGAAGACGGCGTGCCGGATGAGGCACGGCGGTTAACCGCCAAGGGGCGCAGGCAGGCGCAAAAAATGGCGACCTGGTTGTCAGAGCAATTGTCCGGCGACTGCACGGTGCTTGTCAGTCCGGCAGTGCGCACCCGCGAGACTGCGGCAGCGTTCACCGAAAATGGGGTCATCGAAAAAGCGGTGTCCACGGCGGCAACACCCCAAGGCGTGCTGAAAGCCGCAGGCTGGCCCGATGGCAAGGGCACGGTCATGGTTGTGGGCCATCAACCGACGCTAGGCGCTACCGCTGCATTGGCGTTGACCGGCGAAGCGGCGGCATGGAGCCTTAAAAAGGGCGCAATCTGGTGGCTGGCGCACGATAAAGATGGTGTACGGGTGAAGGCGGTGATTACGCCGGGGATTTTGTAGAACCAAGGGCATTGAACAGGATGGGCAGGATAGGCAAGATGGACATGAAGAAATCAAAACAGCGGTTTTTCACTGTTAATCCTGTATATCCTGCCCATCCTGTTTCGCCTTGATTTTCTTATTCGACGAACGCCGGTTCCTGCGCCAGCACGATATCGTCAAGCCCGGGGATTTTGAGTTCCTCGCCGATGCGCGCCCATTCATCGACTTCCTCGCGCAGCGCCGTCGCCGTCAGCGGATTGGCTTCCAGCCACACGGCTTCAAAAGCCAGCCTTATGCGTTCGCCTTGGAGCTTGATGTCCAGTGCCGGGAAACGCGTATCCCGGCGTGCACGGCACAACACCACGGCCAGGCGCAATGCAAGCACGGCTGCGCGGTCAATCTCTTCCGGCTGTTCTTCCAGGGATTTTTTCAGTGAACGGCGGTGGCGCAGTACCAGTGCTGCCAGCTGCTCCTGCTCCTCGCGCGAAAAACCCGGCATGTCGGCGTTGCTGATGATGTAGGCCGAATGTTTGTGATAACCGCTGTAGGCGACCGGTATGCCGATTTCATGCAGGCGTGCGGCCCAGCCCAGCATCCGTGTCGTGTCGTCATCGACGGCATTGCCCGCGAGTTTTTCATACAGCGCTGCGACATGGGTACCGACGCGCCGTGCCTGCTGCGGATCGACATGGTAACGGTGCATGAATTGTGCGACGGTGACATCGCGCATGTCGTGATGATGGAAACGGCCGAGCATGTCGTAGAGGATGCCCTGGCGCATTGCGCCGGTGGCCGGCGCCAGCGTGTCGATGCGCAATTCTTCAAATGCAGCGCGCAGGATGGCCAGACCGCCGGCGAGCACCGGACGGCGGTCCGGACGCAGGCCCGGCAGCTCGATGTGGTCGATTTCGCCGGCTTTGATCAACTGGCCGCGCAAGCGGTCCAGTCCGTCGAGGGTGACCCGACCATCGGTGTAGCCGCACAACTGCAGGATTTCGGCAATCGCACGGATGGTGCCGGAGGAGCCCACGGCATGTTTCCAGTTGCCGCGGACATAACCGCCGACGATAGGCTGCAATTCGGCGCGCGCGGCGAGTTCAGCTGCCTTGAATGCGGATTTGCTGATCCGTCCATCGCGGAAGTAGCGCAGGCTGTACGACACACAGCCCATGAACAGGCTTTCCAGCCGCAGCGGTTTGTAGCCGGTGCCGATGATGCATTCGGTGGACCCGCCGCCGATGTCGATGACCAGGCGTTTTTCACGGGATGCGGGCAGGCTGTGCGAGACGCCGAGATAAATCAGCCGCGCTTCTTCGCGTCCGGCAACGACTTCGATCGGGAATCCCAACGCGGTGCGCGCCTTGCGCAGGAAGGGCTTGGCGTTTTTGGCGACGCGCAATGTGTTGGTGCCGATGGCGCGCACTGCGTGGCGGTCGAGGCCGCGCAGCCGTTCGCCGAAGCGTGCGAGGCAGGCCAGCGCGCGTTCCTGTGATTCCTCATCGAGTTTTTTGTCTTTGCCGAGTCCGGCGCCGAGGCGCACCGGCTCGCGCAACGAATCAAGGGGAAAGAACTGGTCGCCGGTGACACGGGCGATCTGGCAGTGAAACGAATTGGAGCCGAGGTCAACGGCGACGATGGTGGA
Source organism: Betaproteobacteria bacterium (assembly GCA_021732805.1). Classification (GTDB taxonomy): domain Bacteria; phylum Pseudomonadota; class Gammaproteobacteria; order Burkholderiales; family SG8-41. Next base: position 7,205 of record JAKFUJ010000272.1, read on the forward strand.
CTGGTCGGCCACCTCAACAGGCTCCCGCATGATTCAACGCCGGCATTATCCGCATGGCTGCACGCCCGCTCCACTGATTGCAAAAGAGTGTACCACGCAGCCGTGCGGCTGCATGCGGGCGGGGATGATTACTTAACCGAGCGCTTCGCGCTCCAGCGCTTCGATGCTGGTATGGCGCACATCCTTGCCTTTGACCAGATAAACCACGTATTCGGAGATGTTCTTGGCGTGGTCGCCGATGCGCTCGATGGCCTTGGCGATGAACAGGATTTCGATGGCGTGGGAGATGGTGCGCGGGTCTTCCATCATGAACGTGATCAGTTGGCGCAGGATGCTGACAAAGGCCTTGTCGACGCGTTCGTCCTGACGCACCACCGATGCCGCAACCGTGGTGTCGAGACGGGCAAAGGCGTCCAGCGAACTGCGCAGCATGCTTAACGCGATGTCGGCGACATGCTGGATTTCCGAGGTGCGCGGCACGGTCGGGCGGTCGCTTTCATAAATAGCCCGGGTCATGCGCGCAATCTTGGCCGCCTCATCGCCGATGCGCTCGAGGTCGGTGATGGTCTTGACCACTGTCAGCACCATGCGCAGATCCTTGGCTGCCGGCTGGCGGCGGGCGATCACCGTGCTGCAATCCTCGTCGATGGCGACTTCCAGCGCATTGACCTGATGGTCGTTTTCCATGACTTGGCGGGCGAGCGTCACGTTGCCGCCCATCAGGGCTTCCAGAGCGTGGGTGATCTGCTGCTCGACCAGGCCGCCCATTTGCAGCACGCGCGAACGGATTTCTTCCAACTCGGTGTCGAACTGCTTCAGGGTATGTTCCGGCATGACGGCGATTCTTTCAGCGTAAAGCGGGATTTATAACGGGGAATTATGACAGTTTCGTGGCGGCGCCCGCATTACGCAGTGTTTCCACCCCGTTTTTGCCGGCGAGCAGCAGCACATCGGCCGGCCGGCTCGCGAACAGGCCGTTGGTGACGACGCCGGTAATCTGGTTCAAGCGGGTTTCCAGCGCCGGCGGGTCGAAGATGGTCATGTTGTGCACGTCCAGGATCAGATTACCGTTGTCGGTGACAAAATTGGCGCGCCATTCCGGCTGGCCGCCGAGCTTGACGATTTCGCGGGCGACATAAGAGCGCGCCATCGGGATCACCTCCACCGGCAGCGGAAAACGGCCCAGCACATCGACCAGTTTCGAGGCATCGGCGATGCAGATCACTTTTTGCGCCACCGCGGCAACGATTTTTTCACGGGTCAGTGCGCCGCCGCCGCCCTTGATCATCATCAGGTGCCGCGTGATTTCATCAGCGCCGTCAACATACACCGGCAGGTCGCGCACGTTGTTCAGATCCATGACTTCGATGCCGGCGGCTTTGAGCCGTTTGGCGCTGGCTTCGGAGCTGGAAACCGCAGCTTCGATGCGGTTCCTGATCAGCGCCAGTTCATCAATGAAAAAATTGACCGTGGATCCGGTGCCGACACCGACGATGCTGCCGGCGGGCACCAATGCGGCCGCTGCTTTTGCCGCGGCCTGCTTCAATGCGTTCTGATTGATGTTTTGCGCCGCCATTGATGCTCCCTGTTGCTTCTGCGATTCAATATACACGATAGGCGCCGGACTGAGCCCGGCGGTCGTGTGAGCCGGCCTCTTTCCTGATAACCTTTCATATTCAGCAATTTGCCGTACGGCATGTATGAGCAAGTCAAACAAGCGATGAAAAAAACCGACTACCTGGAACGCATCCTCAACGCACGCGTGTACGACGTTGCTGTCGAAACGCCGCTGGAGCCGGCGCCGAACCTGTCGCGGCGCCTGCATCACCGGGTCTTGCTCAAGCGCGAAGATATGCAACCGGTGTTTTCGTTCAAGCTGCGCGGCGCCTACAACAAGATGGCGCATCTGTCGCCGGCAGCACTGCGCCGCGGCGTGATCGCAGCCTCCGCCGGCAATCATGCCCAGGGAGTCGCGTTGGCGGCGCAACGTCTTCGCTGCACGGCGACCATCGTAATGCCGGTCACCACGCCAGAGATCAAGGTCGATGCGGTGCGTTCGCTCGGCGCCAAGGTCGTGCTCCATGGCGATTCCTACGACGAAGCGGCTGCGCATGCGCGCAAGCTCGAAAAACGCGGTCGCCTGACCTATGTGCATCCGTACGATGATCCGGATGTGATTGCCGGCCAGGGCACGATCGCCATGGAAATCCTGCGCCAGCATCCGCAGCCGATCACCGCGATTTTTGTCGCCATCGGCGGCGGCGGATTGATTTCCGGCATCGCCGCCTATGTCAAACGCCTGCGCCCGGATATCAGAATCATCGGTGTCGAACCGACGGATTCCGACGCGATGTACCAGTCGCTGAAAGCCGGTCGCCGCGTCAAACTGGCGCAGGTCGGATTGTTTGCCGATGGTGTTGCAGTGAAGCAGGTGGGCAAGGAGACATTCCGCCTGTGTCGCACGCTGGTCGACGAAGTGATTCGTGTTGATACCGATGCCATGTGCGCGGCAATCAAGGATGTGTTCGAGGATACCCGCGCCATTCTCGAGCCCGCTGGCGCGCTGGCGATCGCCGGCGCCAAGGTGTGGGCGGCGCGCAGAAAAACGCGCGGCGCGACGCTGGTGGCAGTGGCCTGCGGCGCCAATATGAACTTTGACCGGCTGCGCTTTGTCGCAGAAGAAGCGGAACTCGGTGAAAACCGCGAGGCGATCCTCGCGGTGACGATTCCGGAGCGGCCCGGCAGCTTCAAGGCGTTCTGTGAACAACTGGGTCCGCGCAACGTGACGGAGTTCAATTATCGTTTTGACGATGCCCAGCAGGCGCGGGTGTTTGTCGGTGTGCAGGTGCGTGACCGCAAGGAGACGACACAGCTCGTGCGTGCCTTGCGCCGGCATGGCCTGCAGACGCTGGACCTCAGCGGCAACGAACTGGCGAAACTGCATGTGCGGCACATGGTCGGCGGCCACGCGCCGGGCGCCAAAAATGAAATCCTTTACCGTTTCGAGTTTCCGGAACGACCGGGGGCGCTGATGCGCTTCCTGGCCAGCATGAGCCGCGGCTGGAACATCAGCCTGTTTCATTACCGCAACCACGGCGCGGATTACGGCCGCGTGCTGGTCGGCATGGAAGTGCCGCCGGCGGACAAGGCACGGTTCAAGACTTTCCTGGCGCAGGTCGGTTATCCGTGGTGCGACGAGACACGGAATCCGGCGTACCGTTTGTTTTTATCATAAATATGTTTAAAATCAATTACTTATGAGTTTATCCGGAGCGCGACTGATTGTTGCATGCAGTGTAATGATCCTTGCCGGTACGGCCGGCGCGGCGAGTCTCGATGACGCGTTCCTGTCCGCGCGCGATGCTGCGCGTACCGGCAACAGCCGCCAACTGGATCTGCTTGCGCCGCGATTCAAGGGCCATTTGCTCGAACCTTATATCCGCTACTGGCAATTGAAGGCACAACTGCAAACGCGCGATGCTGCTGAAATCCGCGCGTTTCTTGCGGCAAACCGCGATACGCCGTTATCGGATTATCTGCGTCGCGACTGGCTGAAGCTGCTGGGCAAGAACAATGACTGGGCGCAGTTCAATGCCGAATTGCCGCAACTGGTCAACGACGATCTGGAGACGACCTGTTACGCGCTGCAGGCGCGCACCAGCAGCGATACGCTGGCGTTGCGCGAAGCGCGTCCGCTGTGGTTTGTCGCGCGTGACCTGCCCGGCAGTTGCGATCCGCTGTTCCAGGCGCTGGTGGGTTATCAGCAATTGTCCGTTGAAGACATCTGGACGCGCGTGCGCCTGGCGCTGGAAGCCGGGCAGGTTGGGCTTGCCAACCGTGTTGGCACTTATCTGCCCAAGGGTCAGGCGCCGGATGCGGGACTGTTGTCGGCCATTTCCGGAAATCCCGCGGGACATCTGAACAACACCAAGGTCGAGCTCAAAACCCGCGGCGGCCGTGAGGCGGCAATGTTTGCGGTTTATCGTCTGGCGCGCACCTCACCGCAGCAGGGGGCTGCGCAATGGGGCAAAATCGCGCCGCAATTTTCCGAGGACGAACGCAGTTACGTCTGGGGCATGCTCGGTTATTTCGGCGCCATGCGTCATGATCCCGCGGCGCTCGACTGGTTTTCGCGGGCATCGGGCATGAGCGATCTGCAACTGACATGGAAAGCACGGGCGGCGCTGCGCGCGCAACGCTGGCCGGATGTGCTGGCGGCGATCGAAGCGATGACGGCGAAAGAGGCTGAAGACCCGGCGTGGCGCTACTGGAAGGCGCGCGTACTGAAAATGCAGGGCCGCGATGCGGAAGCCACCGCGCTGCTGAAACCGTTGTCGGCCGAATACCATTTTTACGGACAACTCGCGCTGGAGGATCTGGGCGGCGCGGTGCAGGCGCCCACTGCGGCCTACAAGCCCGGTGAAAAGGATATTGCCGCCATCGCTGCCCGCCCGGGCATCCGCCGCGCACTGGAATTGTTTCGTCTCGATGTGCGGCTGGAGGGCGTGCGCGAATGGCTGTGGGCGATCCGCGGTCTCGATGACCGGGAGTTGCTGGCCGCCGCCGAGGTCGCACGGCGCAACGCGATCTATGACCGCGCGATCAACACCGCCGACCGCACCGTGTTCGAACATGATTTTGGTCTGCGTTATCTGGCGCCGTACCGCGATCAGCTGAAAGCCGCGGCACGGCAGCTCGACCTTGACGAGGCCTGGGTCAACGGTTTGATTCGTCAGGAAAGCCGCTTTATCGCACAGGCCAAGTCACGCGTCGGCGCCAGCGGCCTGATGCAACTGATGCCGGCCACCGCGAAATGGGTCGCCGGCAAGATCGGACTCAAGGACTGGCAATGGTCGCAGGTGACCGAGGTCGAAACCAACCTGAGCTTGGGTACGTATTACCTGCGCCATGTGCTAGATACACTGGACGGCAGCCCGGTCTTGGCGTCCGCGGCCTACAACGCCGGACCGGGCCGCGCCCGCGCCTGGCGCGCTGACCGGCGCATGGAAGCGGCGATTTACGCCGAGAGCATACCGTTCAACGAAACCCGCGATTACGTCAAAAAAGTGATGGCCAACGCCAGTTATTACGCCAGCAATTTCAGCCAGCAGACGCAATCGCTGAAGGCGCGCATCGGCGTCATTGAACCCCGCCTGCGCGACCGCGAGAAATCGCTGGGCGACACGCCATAACCCCAGTGCGGAGTGCTGAATGATGAGTGATGAACGGTAAATCACTGCATTGCACAGGGACTTTTGCTTTTCGTTCATCATTCATCATTCATCACTCCGCACTCATCGCTGTAAAATAGTCTGATGCAAATCACCACGGTCTGTGTCATCGGCGGCTCGGGTTTTGTCGGACGCCATCTGTGCCGGCAACTGGCGGCGCAGGGTTA
>JAKFUJ010000159.1 GCA_021732805.1 Betaproteobacteria bacterium
TCAATATCCTCACCATGGCCCCTCACCCCCGCCCCCTCTCCCGCTGGGAGAGGGGAGTCCAGTGGCCGATAGCGTAATTCCACCGGATAAGTACGTCCGGAAACTTCAATCACCGGCGCCGGTTTTCCATTGGTCGAAAAATGCTCGGCAAAACGTGTCGCGTCGATGGTTGCCGAAGTGACGATGATTTTGAGGTCCGGCCGCTGCGGCATCAGCCGCTTCAGGTAACCCAACAGAAAATCGATGTTCAGGCTGCGCTCATGCGCCTCGTCGATGATCAGCGTGTCGTAGGCGCGCAGATCGCGGTCGCCCTGGGTTTCGGCGAGCAGGATGCCGTCGGTCATCAGCTTGATATAACTGTTTGACGACAACTTGTCGGAAAAACGCACCTTGTAACCGACGGCATGACCCAAAGGACTTTTTAATTCCTGCGCGATACGCGTCGCCACCGTGCGCGCGGCGATACGCCGCGGCTGGGTGTGACCGATCAGACCAGCAACGCCGCGCTGCAGCTCGAGGCAGATCTTCGGCAACTGCGTGGTTTTGCCGGAACCGGTTTCACCGCAGATGATGACCACCTGATTGTCAGCGATCGCGCGCCGGATCTCCGCACGCATCGCCACCACCGGCAGCTCGTCGGGGTACGTCGGCTGCGGCAGATTACGCAAGCGCTGGTCAAGTTCTTCGGGGGTGCGGGGCTTCAAAGTCAAAAGCTTTTAGCCGCAGAGTTCACAGAGAAAAACCATTTAACAAGATAGACAGGATGTTCAGGATAAAACCAATCAATCGACAAGCTTCATTATCCTGGCAGCCAACCCGACGCTTGAGTCCCAATGATTGCCGCCCATGCTGTTTTTTATCCTGTTAATCCTGCACATCCTGTTAATTGAATTTTTTTCTTTGTATCTTCTGTGGCAAAAAGGTTTTTGCATTAAAAACAAAAAGGGCCGGCGGTCACCGGCCCCGGCATTGCAGGACACAGGATCAAAGTTTCACTTTCGGGTTCAATGTGTACAAGCCCGTGAGCTTCGCCTCGGCCAGCACATGGCCCGCAATTGCCTTGCGCACGTCGGCACCGCCGAATTTGCCTTCGACCGGGCATTTTGCGACGTCCAGCGCGTACAGCGTGAATACATAATGATGCTTGATGCTGTCGTTCCATGGCGGGCAGGGGCCGTCATAGCCGAAATAATCGCCGCGCATGTCGTTGTCGCCGGAAAACCAGGCGGTGTAATCGTTGATGCCCTGACGCGCGTCGCGCGGCGCATGGGGACCGGCCTTGCCGCGCGCGGTGACTTCCGTCGAAAATTCACCGGCGGCAATCGGCCCGGATTGCGGATCAAGATCGACCAGCACCCAGTGAAAAAAATCGACACGCGGCAGGTTTGCCGGAATTTCACGGTCTTCCTGGTTGACGTCGTCGGGCTTCGACGGCACATAGGGGTCGTGACAGATCAGCGCCAGCGATTGGGTGCCGGCAGGCACGTCACGCCATGCCAGTTGCGGATTGCGGTTGGCGCCCAGCGTACAGTGTGTTTTGGCATCGGGCGCGCAGAAGGCGAATTCGACGGGTATCGGCTGACCGTCGTTAAAGCTGGTGCTGGTCAGTTTCATGCGTAATCTCCGTTCGGTATTGCTGCACAGGCAGGTGACGATTATAACAACGGCGCCAGCGCATCCAGCCGTGTATTGCGCTCGTTCACCGGCAGGGCAGCCAGTTCGCGCACCGCCGCGTAAAACCGCGGCAGATTGCCTTCATGTTGCCGCAACAGCGCTTCGAACGCCGGCACCCGTTGCGTGTAAATCGCCACCGAAGCCAGATGCGCATTGCCCAGTGGTTGCGCAAACCAGCGGTCATAGCCGGAAAATCCGCTCCAGTCGCCCTTGCGTTCACGGTACTGGGTCAGCAACGCAGCCAGCAGCTCAGCCTTGCGCCGGCGTTTCTCCTCCGGCGCTGCGGTTCCGGCATAGAGTTCCGCAAGTTCACTGCGTGTCCGCGTCACCAGTAAGCGGAAATCGGCGCGGAAACGCCGCAGTTGCGCATAACGCTCGCGTTCGGCAGCGCTGCCATGCGCAGCCAGCCAGCGCGCGACGCCGGCCTGCTCGACCACCGTGGCAAAGGATTCGTTGAACACAGTGTCGTCGGTCACATAAACCACCTGGTGCGCCAGTTCATGGAACAGCAATCGCGCCAGTTCCGGTTCGGGATAATGGATGAACGTATTCAACAGCGGATCGGCAAACCAGCCGATGGTCGAATACGCCGGCACGCCGCCGACATACACGTCATACCCTTCAGCAGCCAGTGCTGCGGCCTGCCGCCGCGCGTCCGCTTCGGCGAAATAACCGCGATAACCGACGCAACCGGCCACGGCAAAACACCACTGCTTCGGCTCGACTGAAAATTCTGCTGCGGCAAACACGTTCCACACCACGAACGGCCGCTTGATGTCGGCATACGCGCGGTAACTCGGGTTGTCGGGAAGGCCAAGCTCCCGGCTGGCGTAATCACGGATGCGCAGCGCGCGTTCAAGCCGCGCTTTCAGCGGCGGCGCAACGGTTGGATCATTGATCAACTGCTGCACCGGCACTTCACGCCGCCAGATTTCAAGCTGGCCGCCGACGGATTGCAGGTAATAGGAAAAATTGGCGCAACCGCCCAGCAGCAACGCGAGCAACACCGCAATAACGGCGCGCATCAATGCTTCTCCGCAAACTGCCCGTCGCGCAGAAACGCGCAGCATTGCCGCGCCACTGCACGCGACAGCAGCATTTCCGTGTGGCCAACTTTCATCACGATGCGGCGGGTCACACCGGGCACGGCGGTCTCCCTGACCGCGACCACGCCGTCATGCGGCTGCGGCATTCCGCGCGCGATCAACCGGCCGAGACCGTAACCACGGGTACCGGCGATGATGCCGGTATCGTCCGGGTTGGCCGGCAGCGGGGGGATTTCGCGCAGCCATTCGGCAATGCTGCGGCCGAGCAGCGTGCGGCCACCGGGCCAGCGCGCGAAACGATCGGCGGCAAAACTGCCGGTGTACGGCGTGCCGATCAAAATCAAACGGCCACAGCGCACATGCCGATGCCGCTCCAGCATTTTCAGCGTCACCAGTCCGCCCATGCTGTGCGCGACGACATGCACGCGAGGTGCGGCAAGACTGGCGCAGTAACGCGCAAAGCGATCGGCGTTTTCACTCAAGGTCAGACGCACACTGGGATAGGAATAAGTGCGGGTGTTGAAACCTTCCTGCGCGATGCGACGACCCAGCCAGCCCATCACCAGACCATGCACCCACAGGCCGTGAATGATGACCACAGGTTCATCGGTCATCATTGCGGCGCGCACGCTGATGCGCAGCGAGATATTATATAAGTAATTGATTTTATTGATATTTTTATCATGCTTTTATTGCATCTCAAACCGTGCCGTCACCGAAGATGGTGACGCCATCAGCACCGAGATGATCCGCATCACCCCAGCGCCCCGCACTCCAGCTGCCGTTATCACACGCAAACCAGTTGAGACTGGCATTGACCAGCGGCACCGGGCGCTGCGCTTCCAGCGCGAGGCGCGTCGCTGCGCGATAAGCGGCATCCAGCACCAGACCGTGGGTGACAATGGCAATGGTTTGGCCGGCATGACGCGCCGAGAGTTCCTCCAGCACCACGCGACAGCGTTCAAAAAAACCGGCCGGACTTTCACCGCCGGGCACCGCATAGTGCGGATCGCGCGACATGAAACGCCGGTAGATTTCCGCGTCGTGTTTTTCCATCTCGGCGCGGGTCATGCCTTCGAACACACCGAAATGACGTTCACGCAGCCGCATGTCATCGATGATCGCATGGCCTGTGGCCTCGGCGATGCGTTGCGCCGTCAGACGCGCGCGCGGCAGATCGCTGGAATACAGCGCGTCGATGTGCATCGCCTGCAGCCGTTCGCCGAGCCGGCACGCCTGCCAGATGCCGCGCTCGGTCAGCGGACTGTCGAGCTGGCCCTGCATGCGACGCTCGGTATTCCACAACGTTTCACCGTGGCGAATCAGGATCAGTTGGGTCACTTTTAAAGGCAATGATGAATGATGAATGATGAATTAAAACCCGGTGAAATGACAGGCAAAGGGTTTCCCGCTCATCATTCATCACTCATTACTCCGCACTAAACTCCTACCGTTTATACTCCACGCGATGCCTATTGCAGACCTGCTGCAACCCCAGATTCTGATTTTCGCGCCGCTGATTATATTTGTGGCGTATGTAGTCATGGGTATTTCGGGATTTGGTTCGACGCTGATCGCGGTGCCGCTGCTGGCGCATCTGCTGCCGCTGAAGTTCGTGGTGCCGGTCGTCGTCATTCTCGACTGTGTCGGCGCGTCCAGCATGGGCTTTCGACTGCGCGCCGATTTGATGCGTCGGGAACTGAAGCTGCTGCTGCCGTTCATGGCGGCGGGCGTCATTGTCGGAGTCTATCTGCTGGTGCGCGCCCGCCCCGACCTGCTGCTCGGCATCCTCGGGCTGTTCGTGCTGTTTTTTGGCGCATCCTACGTCCTCAAGCGCGGCAAGGGTTTCCCGCTGCCGCACTGGTCGGGAGCGCCGATTGGCGCTTTCGGCGGCGCCACGTCGGCGGTGTTCGGCATCGGCGGTCCGATCTACGTGTTTTTTCTCGCCGGGCGCGACGCGACCACCGCGCAAATCCGCGCCACGATGCCGGTGATTTTCATGTTCACCACGGTGGTGCGCATCGCCCTGTTCATTGCCGCCGGCCTGTATTCACCGGCTGCGCTGGCGATGGTACTCGCACTGCTGCCGGTGATGGCACTCGGCGTATGGACAGGTCACCGACTGCATGTCGTGTTGACACAGGAAACCGTGATCCGGGTAATCGGTGTGCTGCTGGTCATCAGCGGCATTTCGCTGATCGTGCGCGCGCTGGCCTGAACCGGTCGCTCAAAAAAAACGGGGCATAAGCCCCGTTTGTTGTGCCGTGAATCCGTTAATGCATCACACGCCATTCTTTTTGAACCACTCGGTGGCGCGTTTCCAGCCGTCATCTGCCTGCGCCTTACGGTAGCTCGGGCGATAGTCGGCATGGAAGGCATGCGGCGTGTCGGGATAGAGATGAATCATTGAGGGCTTGGCTTTTTCCTTCAGTGCGGCATTCATTTTGTCGACCGTATCATTGGGAATCCCGGCATCGGCGCCGCCATAAAGACCGAGCACCGGCGCGTTGATCTGATCAACCACATCCAGCGGATGTTTCGGTGTCATCGCGGTCGAGTCACCTACGAGGCGGCCGTACCAGGCCACGCCCGCTTTCACATTCTTGTTGTGCGCGGTGTACAGCCAGGTGATGCGTCCGCCCCAGCAGAAACCGGTGATGCCGAGGCGTTTGCCGTCACCGCCGTTTTTCGCCGCCCATGCTGCCGCCGCGTCGAGGTCGCCCATGACCTGCGCGTCCGGCACTTTGCTCACCACCTGCGCAAAAATTTCCTTGTTGTCCTTCAGTTTCGATACATCGCCCTGGCGGAAATACATTTCCGGCGCAATCGCCAAGTAGTTCGCCTTGGCAAAACGCCGGCACACATCCTTGATGTGCTCATGCACTCCGAAAATTTCCTGCACGACGAGTATGGTGGCAAGCCCCTTGCCGTTCGCGGGCATCGCACGATAGGCGGGGATGTCACCATTGCCGGTGGGTATCCTGACTTCGCCGGCAGTGAGGCCGTCGATGTCCGTGGTAATCACGGATTGCGCCGACACCGGCTGCACCGCCAGCGCGAATCCGGCAGCCAGCGAACCGGCGACAAATTCACGGCGAGTCACGTTGGTACGATTTGAAACCAGGGCCAGCAGATCTTCACGCAACATGTCGTTCATGGTCATCTCCTCAAGGGAAAAAAAGCAACAAACAAGCGAGGCGGACACGCTATGACAAAGCCAGCGGCTTGGCAAGTCACAGGCGGTGCCTGGCCGCTATTCCCGCGTCAGTTGCCAAAATTGTCCACGACGCCGGCGGGGATCAGCGTCAACTCTTCGTGACTCGGGTTGGTAACTAGCCGTATGTGCAGGACGCACCCCAGCCGAGGTTATTGGGGAAGATGAGTACGATATTGGCAAGCAGTATTTGCAAAGATGCTGTCAACAGTAATCCGTTTCCGGTTAGTTTTTTGCAACCTGATACAGGGTCCTGGCATCGCGCCGCAAAGGCGTATTCGCTGCAATTTTCCTTGCAAATCAGCGCTTAAACGCCCATACTGCGCGCCGGCGGTTGGATGTCAGTCTACTCTTCATGCCCTTCCGGGCGTTCTGTTTGGCCTTCTCCATACGTCTTTGTTACCGCTTCGAATAACCGATGCGGCCCATTTCCGGAGAAGCACAGATGGCCACCATCGGCACCGTAAAATTTTTTAACGCCACCAAGGGTTTCGGCTTCATCCAGCCGCAGGACCAGTCCAAGGATGTATTCGTGCATATCTCGGCGGTCGAACGCGCCGGCATGAAAACCCTGACCGAGAACCAGCAGGTCTCGTTTGATATCGAACGCGGTCAGGATGGCCGCTCTTCGGCCGTCAACCTGCAGGCCGTCTGATTAACAAGCATCGTATCGTCCACCACCACACCATGGGAGCCTGCTGATGTCCAAGGAAGAGATGGTTGAATACGAGGGCGTCATCGACGAAGTCCTGCCGAACACCATGTTCCGCGTGAAGCTGGAAAACGGCCACGCCATCACCGCATACGCTTCGGGCAAGATTCGCAAGCACCGCATCCGCATCCTCGCCGGCGACAAGGTCACCATCGAGATCTCGCCGTACGATCTGAGCAAGGGTCGCATCAGTTTCCGCCATAAGGATGAACGCGCCGGCCCGCCGGGCGGCGCTCGCCCTGCTTACGTCAAGCGCCGTTAAGGAATTCGCTCAGCGCACCGGCTTGCCGCGCACGGCTTTGACCGCTGCGCCTGGCAACGGTAACGCGGTTTTGTACTTGACCTGCTTCAGCGCGAAGCTTGATTTCAAATTGCCAACGCCGGGTATCTTCGCCAGAAAATCGACGATGAAACGCTCCAGCGCCTGCACGTCGGCCACCATCACCCGCAGCATGTAATCCGAGTCACCGGTCATCAGGTAACACTCCATGACCTCGGGCCGCTCGGCAATCGCGCGCTCGAAAATCTCCAGCGCCTTTTCGACCTGCCGTTCCAGCCGCACCTGGATGAACACCGACACCGTCAGGCCCAGCGCCAGCGCATCGAGCAGCGTCACATAACGGCTGATCAGCCCGCCCTCCTCCAGCCGCCGCACACGCGCCAGGCACGGCGAAGGCGACAGATTGACCACTCGCGCCAGTTCGACATTGGACAGCCGCGCATTGTCCTGCAGCCGGGCCAGGATTTTCCAGTCGGTCGCATCCAATTCAATTGGACTGTTCGGATATTTCGACATTTTATGCTTTTATTAATTTAATAAACAGCATTATATGCTTATTTAGTCCATTAAAACAACCAGATACGGAACCCTGTTCCGCCGCCTTCCACGTAACATCCCGGACATGTGCGCCTACCTGTGCGCGGAGGAAAACCATGACCGATTTATCAGAACTCGCTGCGGCGTTCTGGCGCGTAATGCCCGCCGATCCCGATCCGGTGGAAACCCGCGAATGGCTGGACGCCTTCAATTCACTGATTGAATCCGGCGGCCGCGAACGCGCAACTTACCTGCTGCGCAAGCTGCTGGACGAAGCGCGGGCACGAAGGGTGCCGATGCCACCGGTGTTGAATACGCCTTATTGCAATTCCATCGCCCTCGCCGAGCAACCGCAGTTTCCCGGCAACCTGGACGTGGAAACGCGCATCTCGGCGCTGGTGCGGTGGAATGCGCTGGCGATGGTGGTGCGCGCGAATCGTGGCAGTGCCGAACTCGGCGGCCATATTGCCACTTACGCTTCCATCGCCGATTTGTTCGAAGTCGGTTTCAACCATTTTTTCCGCGCCGGCCAGAATGGCGACGCGGTGTTTTTCCAGCCCCACGCCTCGCCCGGCATTTACGCCCGCGCCTGGCTCGAGGGCCGCTTGAGCGAAGACCAGTTGAACAACTACCGCCGCGAAACCGGCGGGCCGGGTACTGGACTGTCGTCGTACTGCCATCCCTACCTGATGCCGGATTTCTGGCAGTTCCCCAATGCGTCGATGGGACTCGGCCCTGTCAATGCGATTTATCAGGCGCGCTTCATGCGTTACCTGGAACACCGCGGCATCCAGAAAACTGCCGGGCGCAAGGTATGGGCATTCGTCGGCGACGGGGAGATGGATGAGCCGGAATCCCTCGCCGGATTGTCGCTGGCCGCGCGCGAAGGCCTCGACAACCTGATCTTTGTCGTCAACTGCAATCTGCAGCGGCTCGACGGCCCGGTGCGCGGCAACGGTTCGCTGATTCAGGAACTCGAAGGTCTGTTCTCGGGCGCAGGGTGGCATGTCACCAAACTGCTGTGGGGTTCGGAGTGGGATCCGCTGTTCGCGCGCGACACCGAACACGTGATCCTCAAACGCCTGCATGAAACCGTCGACGGCGAATTCCAGAAATACGCCGCGACCGACGGACAGTTCAACCGCGAGCATTTTTTCAACAAGGACCCGGAACTGCAGACGCTGGTTTCGCATCTGTCGGACGATGACATCGACCGCTTGCGCCGTGGCGGCCACGACCCGGTGAAAATTCATGCCGCCTATCACGCCGCGGTGAATCTTCGCGGCCGGCCAACGGTCATCCTCGCTCAGACCAAAAAGGGCTACGGCATGGGCCACTGGGGCCAGGGCAAGATGGGCGCGCACCAGCAGAAAAAAATGGAGGACGATGCACTGCTTGCCTTCCGCGACCGTTTCGCACTGCCCATCCCCGATGCCGACGTCAAGGCGCTGAAATTCTGGAAACCTGCGGACGACAGCCCGGAGATGCGTTATCTGCACGCACGCCGCGCGGCCCTCGGCGGTTACCTGCCGGCGCGAGTCACCACGGCGCCGAAACTCGCGGTGCCGGCGCCCGAGGCTCACGCACGCATTACCGAAGGCTCCAGCGGCCGCGAAGAATCCACAACGATGAGCTTCGTCAAAATGCTGGCGCAGATGCTGAAGGATCCCGTCATCGGCAAACACATCGTGCCCATCGTCGCCGACGAAGCGCGCACCTTCGGCATGCAGTCGCTGTTCCGCCAGGTGGCCATCTACTCGCCCTTCGGCCAGCTCTACGAACCCGAAGACCGCGATGAGCTGCTCTATTACAAGGAAGCGCAGGACGGGCAGATCCTCGAAGAAGGCATCAATGAAGCCGGTGCGCTGTCGTCGTGGATCGCCGCAGCGACCAGCTACAGCGTGCACGGCACGCCGATGCTGCCGTTCTACATTTTTTATTCGATGTTCGGTTTCCAGCGCGTCGGCGACCTGATCTGGCAGGCGGGCGACTGCCGGTCACGCGGTTTCCTGATCGGCGCCACCGCCGGCCGCACCACCTTGTCTGGCGAAGGCCTGCAGCACCAGGACGGCTCCTCGCATTTAATCGCCTCCACCGTGCCCAACTGCCGCGCCTGGGATCCCGCCTACGGTTACGAACTGGCAACCATCATCCAGGACGGCACACGGCGCATGCTCGACGCACAGGAAGATGTGTTTTATTACATCACCGTGATGAACGAAAACTATGTGCAGCCGGCGATGCCCGATCCCTCACCCCCGCCCCTCTCCCGAGGAGAGAGGGGAGATACCAACCGCATCTGGACGCGGGAAAAAGTGATCGGGGGCATCCTGAAGGGCATGTATCTGCTGCAGCAAAAAGACAAGGCGCAGGTGCAACTGCTGGGCAGCGGCACGATATTACGCGAAGCGATTGCCGCCGCAGAATTGCTGCAGAACGATTTCGGCATTGCTTCCAATGTCTGGAGCGTCACCAGCTGGAGCGAATTGCGTCGCGACGGCATGGCATGCGCGCGGCATAGCCGCCTCAATCCGGCAGCAGCGCCCCGCCTATCGCACGTTGAGGGATTACTCGCCCAACACACCGGGCCGGTGATTGCCGCATCCGATCATGTCACTGCCGTGCCTGACCTGATCCGCGCTTATGTGCCGCGGCCTTATGTTGCACTGGGGACAGATGGCTACGGACGCAGCGACAGCCGGGAAAATCTGCGGCGGTTTTTTGAAATGGATCGCCACCATATTGCAGTGGCTGCGCTAGCTGCGCTGGCGGATGAAAACAAAATCGGGAAAGAAGTTGTCGCTGAGGCAATCCGGCGCTATGGCATAGCCAGTGATGTCGTACCGCCGTGGGAGCGCTAAAGGCAGTGCCGACTCTTAATGCAACATATTGTTTTTATTGATATTTTTTATATGTCTGCTGGTGACTGGGGAAATGAAGGTGTGGGCGGCGGAACATGAGCCCGTAGGGTGCAATAAGCGCCACGCATTGCACCGAACACTATTCATACGGCGCAATGCCCGTTGGTTATTACGCCCTACGATCGCTGGTACCCGTCATTTTTGTTGGCTACGAAGTTAGCAATCTTGTTGCAATTGCTAGAAGAATTGCACTTGCGAGGTAAGCAATGGGTAGCAATATTTTCAGAGCAAGTTTCCCTTTATTTGTCATAGCACTTCTTTCTATCGCCCCGATAAGCAATCTCGAAAGGCCGTATCTTTGGGCACCTTAAGTTCCCCCACTACCTGCCAACCACCGCCAGCAAGGCCTTGGGATTGGTCTGCGCAATAGTCAACAAGGTGCGCGCAGCACCGCTAGGCTGTTTGCGGCCTTGCTCCCAGCCCTGAAGCGTACGCACGGACAATCCCAAAAGCCGGGCGAACTGTGATTGCGACAGGCCGGTACGTTCGCGGGCCTCAATTGCCGGCGACAGGGCCACTTGGATCTTTCCAGCTTTCATTTGCCGCACGGACTCCAGCAATTCAGCGGCAAGGTCGCGCTTGGCTTCATAAGCGTGCAGCTTTGCATCGGTAAGTGGTTTAGTTTTCGAGGGCATGGCGAATCTCCTTTGGCTTGTCGACGGAGAAAAATGATTTCCCAAACTTCTTTAAAAAATCAACCCTGAAGCCTATGCCGCTTTCGCCCGCAGCTGCGATGCAGGACGTTTTTTTCCGGCCTTGTACAATCCCTTGCGCGAGACCGGTTGCGCGGCGGCAAACGCGGCGCGCACTGCTGCGGGTTGTTTTGATGCAACCAGGAGCAAGGCACGGGCCGGGCCTTGCGGCTCCCGTCGATCCTGCTCCCAGTTCCGCAGTGTTCCTATGCTCACCCCCATGAACCCGGCGAATTCCGGTTGCGAGAGTCCGAGTTCTTTGCGGATTGCCGGCACGTCTGCCGCCTTCGGCATCTCAATCGTATGGATTTTGAGCTTCAGTTCGCCGCGTTTCCACGCTTTGATTTCTTCCAACCCGCGGATGATTTCCTGGCCAATATTGCGTTTACTCATTTCAGCTCCTCAATCAGTTTCACGACCTGTTTAAGCTCTACCGCACTCAAATCCGCCTTGTCGCCCTTGCCATAGAGGGTGAGCAGGAATATCTGGTCATCACTTTTCATCCAGTAATAAATAATCCGCAGCCCACCGGATTTACCCTTGCCCCCGGCCGCCCAGCGCACCTTACGAACGCCGCCGGAGCGCTGGATGATGGCGCCGGCGTCAGGCCGTTCGATAAGATAACTCTGCAGGCGGCGATAGCCCTCATCGCTCAGATAGTCCGGCAAGGCCCTGCTGAAAATGCTGGTTTCCACGAAGACCATGCGCAAATATACGCCAATGACTTACTGTCAGTCAATGGCGTATATCCGCATTGAGATCACACCGGGAATTCCGGCTTTTCCAGCTACCCCTGCAAAATCAGGCGCGGCGCCGGCGCGGTGCGGTTTTCGCCGCCTTGCGCGGCGTTTTATGCACACGACGCGCGGCAGGCTTCGCCACCGGTCGTGGCGGCGCATGCAGGATGCCGTCGAGAAACACGTCGATGACCCGCCCCGCATCACTTTCCGGCGGCATGTGTTCGGGATCGATCGCCCAGTTGCTGATCAGGCCGTCGACCAGCGCATGCAGGCCCAGAGCGGTGCGCCGCACGTCCAGGCCCGCCGGCAACTGCTTCAACTCCAACGCCCGCGCCAGCCCCTGCTCCAGCCGCGACAGGCAGCCCGCCTGCATTTCGCTGAAACGTTTCCACACCGGTTCCATTTCATCGACGTATTCGCATTTATGGAACACGATATGGAACACCCGCCGCGCCTGCACGTCGCCGGAAGTGCGTTAGAGAATGCCGGTCAGCATGGCGCGCACACTGGTCAGCGGATCCGCTTCCAGCGCAGGATTGATCTGGCACGGCGCGTCCTCCATCGGCATGGTCACCCGCGCAACCATTTCACAGAACAGGTCGGCCTTGTCCTTGAAATGCCAGTAAATTGCGCCGCG
>JAKFUJ010000171.1 GCA_021732805.1 Betaproteobacteria bacterium
CGGCCTTGATGCCGAGCGCCAGCGTGATGTCGCAAGCAGCCAGTTGGCCAGCGCGAAAGCACAGTCTGCTGCTCAAGGCAGTTCCGGCGCGGAGGCGCAACAGGCGCAAAGCCAGTTGATCGAAGCCGGAGCCGCGCTGAATGCGGCTCAGGCGAGGCTGGCACAAACGATGATAAGGGCGCCGGCGGCGGGTGTGGTGCTGGAGCGGGTGGTTGAATCCGGTGATATCGCGCAACCCGGTAAACGCATGATGACGCTGGCGCTTGACGGTGCGGCGCGACTGATCGTGCAGGTCGATGAAAAAAACCTGCCTCTGATCAGCGATGGCGCAGTGGCGACGGCGGCGGCTGATGCGTTTCCCAACGAGCGTTTTGAGGCTGTGGTCAACTACATATCACCGGGCATCGATGCCGCACGCGGCACCGTAGAACTGCGGCTGGATGTGCCGAAACCGCCGGCGCTGCTCAAATCCGACATGACGGTGGCCATCGACATTCCGGGGCCGATGCTGAAGCAGGCCATCCTGCTGCCGGCCGATGCCGTGCGCCAGTTGCAGACCAATGCGCCGTGGGTGCTGGTGGCGCGGGACGGTATGGCGGTGAAACAAGCGGTGCAGACGGGCCTGCAGACCCAGGGCCGGGTGCTGATTCGTGAAGGACTCAAGACCGGTGAGCGCGTGGTGCTGGCGCGCGACATCGAGCCGGATGCGCGCATTCGCGGACGGCAATGACCGCGCTGGGATTTGAATGGACGGTTGCGCTGCGTTTTCTGCGTGAAGGGCGCATGCAGACTGCGCTGATCATCGGCGGCGCGGGGATCGGTGTCGCGGTGATCTTTTTCATCACCGCGGTGCTGACCGGCGTACAGTCCGACCTGATCCGCCGCGTCACCGGCGCGCAGCCGCATATCATCATCAAGCCGCCCGAAGAAACCGTGGCGCCGCTGGTCACCGGCGACAGCGACCAGCCGCGACTCGCTGCAATCCAGGCGCGGCCGCAGCGACTGACCACCATCGACGGCTGGCCGGCGCTGGCGCGATCCGCCGAGGCCACGCCGGGTGTGCTGGCGGTGGCGCCGGTGGCATCCGGTGCCGCGCTGGGCATCAAGGGTGATGCGTCGCGGGCCATCGTGCTGGTGGGCACCGAACTTGATCGCTATCTGCGTGTGGTGCGTCTCGACGATAAAATAAAATCCGGCGTGTTGCATCTTGAACCGGGCGATGTGCTTGTCGGCATTGAACTGGCCAAGGATCTCGGCGCGGTGCTCGGCGACCGTTTCCGCATCCAGTCGGCGCAGGGCGGCAGCGACGTGTTTCGCATCCGCGCTTTGCTTGATCTCGGCTCGAAAGACCTGAACCGCCGTTATGTCTATATCGATCTGCGCGCCGCGCAAAGTCTGCTCGGCATACCCGGAAAAATCACCAATCTCGATGTATCGGTGCGCGAGTTGATGAGCGCCGACATCGTGGCGGGGCGGCTGCGCGTCCAGTCAGGTCAATTGATCGAGAGCTGGATCCAGAACAACAATTTCATTTTTACCGCGATCAGCAACCAGAACATCATGACGCTGCTGATCAAGGTTTTCATCACCATTGTCGTCGCGCTCGGCATCGCCAGCGTGCTGGTGGTGTCGGTGGTGCAGAAACGCAAGGAAATCGGCATTCTGCGCGCGGTCGGCGCGACGCGGCGGCAGATGCAGTCGGTGTTCCTGCTTCAGGGGCTGGTGGTTGGCGTATGCGGTGCGCTGCTCGGTTCCGGCCTCGGTTTTCTGTTGATCATCATATTCAGCCGCGTGTTGCGCAATGCCGAGGGCCAGGCGCTGTTCTCTCTCGATTTTGATTACAGCCTGGTGGGTATTGTTGTCGCCAGCGCCGCGGTGCTCGGCCTGCTGTCCGCGGTGCTGCCGGCGCGCAATGCGGCGCGGCTCGATCCCGCGCAGGCGATCCGTGGCTAGTGTGGGTACGTCACTGATCAGGCTCGCGGGTCTGCGCAAGACCTATAACGAAGGGCTGCCCAATGCCGAGGAAGTGCTGCACGGTGTTGATCTCGAAATGCAGCCGGGCGAGTTCACCGCGCTGATTGGTCCCTCGGGTTCGGGCAAGAGCACGCTGCTCAATGCGCTCGGTCTGCTCGAAACGGCTACGGGTGGCAGTTACCGGCTGGGCGGTCAGGACGTGACGAAGTTCAGTGACAACGAACGCACTCTTGCACGGCACGACCAGCTGGGATTCATTTTTCAGTTTCATCACCTGCTGCCGGCGTTCAGCGCGCTGGAGAACGTCATGCTGCCGGCGTTGATGCGGCCGCAGGGCATCACCGAAAAAATCATGCGCGAGAGGGCGGGCGGACTGCTCGATGCCGTCGGCCTGCAGGATGCGCATCACAAGAAGCCGCAGGAATTGTCCGGCGGCATGCAACAGCGGGTGGCGATCGCACGGGCGCTGGTGCTGGCGCCGCAACTGGTGCTGGCCGACGAGCCCACCGGCAATCTGGATACGCAGACCAGTGACAGCATTTTTGCGCTGCTGCGGCAGTTCAACCGTGAACGCGGCACGGCACTGCTGATCGTCACTCACGATCAGCGACTCGCCGCACAATGTGACCGCATTATCGAACTGGTGGATGGCCGTATCGCGTCAGACCATCCGAACGCGGTGGCCGGCGCCGGCGCTTAAGGTCGTTCTGCGCCGCACTGCCAGCAGGCAGTGAACTGGCCTTCGATGGTTTCCTTGCACTGCGGGCAAAACCAGCCTGCGCCGCCGTGTATGCGCGCCAATGCCCCTTTGAGAAAATCCTTCAGTAACTGGTCGGCGTCGGCAAAGCGCGAGTCGTCGCTGATCCATACGGCGCATACATCCACCGGCAATTCACCCCAGCCCCCGGTCAGGAAATCGCCGCGGACCACCGCGTCTATGCCATGCGACTCCAGAAAACCGCGGATCAGATGCGCCTCGGTCATGTGTCGCGCGTTGTGTACCCGTTTCATGGGATCAAGCGTATGTCATGCACTGCAACAGGGCAACCATAGGCAGGTACAGTGTTAGGCGATCGATAGGTGTGCTGGTAACATCCAACGTTTATTTCATTGCGAGGGGCAGGGCCATGGCGGTATTGCGCTTGCTGAGCGCCGGGGCGGCACAGGCCGTCTGCGAGCAGGTGATCGCTGGATTGCGTCGCGACGGGCATCAAGTCGAGGCCGCGTTCGGCGCGGTGGGTGCGATGAAGGCGCGCATGGTCGGCGGCGAGCCGGCAGACGTCATCATCCTCAGTGCGCAACTGATCCAGGACCTGGTGTCCGGCGGCATGGTGGCGGTGTCATCGGTGACCGACATCGGCAAAGTCGGCACCGGCGTCGCGGTACGTGCCGGCACGCCGTTGCCCGAAGTGCGGACACGCGAAGCGCTGCGCGGCAACATTCTTGCAGCATCGGTGATCGTCTGTCCCGATCCGGCCTCGGCCACTGCCGGCAAGATCGTGATGAAACTGATGGAGCGGCTTGGTGTGGCTTCCCAGGTCGAAGACCGCCTGCAGTTTTTTCCCAATGGCAATGCGGCAATGAACTGGCTGGCAGCGAGCAGCGGCAGTCTTGAATTGGGCATCACCCAGAATACCGAAATCCTGCCGATTTCGGGCGTCAGTTATGTCGGTCCGTTGCCTGACGAGTTCCAGATGAAAACGGTTTACACCGCAGGCATTGCCGCCCGCGCCGCGCAGCCTGAACTGGCGCGGGAGTTCGTGCGCCGTCTGACGGCGGAAGAATTCCAACCGGCATTGCGTGATGCGGGTTACGAAATTGATGCTTGATGGCAAGACT
The DNA here is from genome assembly GCA_021732805.1 of Betaproteobacteria bacterium. Taxonomy (GTDB): domain Bacteria; phylum Pseudomonadota; class Gammaproteobacteria; order Burkholderiales; family SG8-41. The sequence continues at coordinate 3,814 of JAKFUJ010000171.1, forward strand.
GGAAAACGACATGATCTGCATTGCGCAGGTCAGACTGATATTGCGGACTCAGAGGACATCCGAACCGGCAACTATCAGATAATATGAGGCCTCCAGTCTATCACTCCGCTTGCGGAAGCGGGAGTCCTGCAGATAAAACGCCGACAACGCCGCAATTCCTGCGGTCGTATAACCGGAGAACATCATGAACCGCATCGTGCACCTCGCGCTTAAAGTGGAAGACCTCGAAAAGACCACTGAGTTTTACCAGAAGGTGTTTGGTTTCGAGGAGGTGGTCACCAAGAAAACCCGGGATCACATTTCCCGCCACCTGACCGACGGCGATCTTGACTTCACACTGATCAAGTACGACGCCGGTACGCAGTCGGCTGAATCCAAGGCTTCGGGCGAAGGTCCGTGCATTCATCACTTCGCGATCGAAGTCGAGGATGTCGAGAAATATGCCGCCGAAATCCAGAAGTACGGCTGCAGCATCATCAGTGATCCGGGCGTGATCCCGGTCAAATTCCGCGCCCCCGGCGGCACCACCGCCGAAATCGTTCCGGTGGGCCGTTACAAGAGAACCAAACGCGACTGAGCGGCCGTCAGGCCGCCGGTCTGCTGGAGGAGCAGAGTTGGCGCAATCAAAATGGATGCGGGGCGATGTGGTATCCGGTGCGGTGCTGGCCGCGCTGGGTGCGTACATCATCAGCGAAGCCCGTGGCTGGGAATACAGCACACAGGAAGGTCCGGGTCCCGGCTTTTTCCCGATGTGGTACGGCGTGGCGATGTTGGTGCTGGCGCTGGTGCTGATGGTCAAATCCGCAATGCAGCCTGATTCCGGGAAGCCGGTGGCGTGGAGCGGCGTTGCGCGCGCACTCAGCGTATGGGCGGTGTTTGCCATCGGCATGGGCCTGCTGAAAGTGCTGGGTTTCCTGCTGGTGTTCGCGTTGATGACCTTGTTTGTGGTGGCTGTGATGTACGAACGGCCGCTGAAAGTCGCATTCGCCGCTGCGATCGGCAATGCCGTCGGTTTTTACCTGCTGTTCGGACTCGCCCTGCGGCTCGAGCTGCCGGTCGGTCCGCTCGGGTTCTGACATGGAAGTCCTGACCAGCCTCGGCCATGGTTTTGCGGTGGCGTTCCAGCCGCTGAACCTGTTCTGGTGTTTTGCCGGCGTGTTCCTCGGCACGGTGGTCGGCGTGATGCCGGGCCTTGGGCCGGCAGCGACCATTGCCATGCTGTTGCCGCTGACGTTCAACATGCCGCCGACCAGCGCGGTGATCATGCTCGCAGGCATCTATTACGGCGCCAAGTACGGCGGTTCGACCACGGCGATATTGCTCAACGTGCCGGGCGAATCGGCATCGGTGGTGACCTGTCTTGACGGTTATCAGATGGCGCGCAACGGTCGCGCTGGCGCGGCGCTGGGCATTGCCGCGATTTCCTCGTTCATTGCCGGAACCGTGGGCGTCATCGGTCTGATGCTGCTGGCGCCGCCGCTGGCCAAGTTCGCGCTGTCGTTCAGCTCGCCGGAATATTTCGCGCTGATGGCCATGGGACTGGCGATGGTGGTGCTGCTGGCCGGGGATTCGATGATCAAGGCGCTGCTGGCGATGCTGGTCGGACTGTGGATAGCGAGCATGGGCATTGACCTGTTCAGCGATGCCTCCCGCTTCACCTTCGGCCAGACTGAGATGCTTGACGGCGTGGATTTCGTGATCGTCGCCATCGGCGTGTTTGCGCTGGGTGAAGTGCTGGGCAACATGGAGAAACGCGGCGAAGGCACCATGCTGCCGGTGCCCAAGGGTTTGCGTAACCTGCTGCCGACCATGGCCGAGTTGAAAGCCTGCCGTTTTGCCTTTCTCAACGGTTCCATCATCGGGTTCGTGATCGGCGTGTTGCCGGGTGCTGGTTCGACCATCGCCTCGTTCATATCCTATGGCGTGGAAAAGGCCGTCTCCAAACATCCGGAAAAATTCGGCACCGGCGTGCCGGAAGGGGTGGCTGCGCCGGAAGGCGCCAACAATTCGGAAACCGGCGGCGCGCTGGTGCCGCTGCTGACGCTGGGCATACCGGGGTCGGGAACCACGGCGATCCTGCTCGCGGCATTCATATTGTGGGGGTTGCGCCCGGGGCCGTTGATGATCCAGGATAACCCGGAATTGTTCTGGGGGCTGGTCGCCAGCATGTATGTCGGCAACATCATGCTGCTGGTATTGAATCTGCCGTTGATTCCGCTGTTTGCGCAAATCCTCAAACTGCGCGAATACATACTGTATCCGATCATTTTCGGCATCTCGGTTGTCGGCGTGTTTGCGGTATCGGCGAGCCTGTTCGATTGCTGGATGCTGGCGGCTTTTGCGCTGCTCGGTTATGCGATGCGGCGCCTGGATTACCCGACGGCGCCGCTGATTCTCGGACTGGTGCTGGGCGATTCGATGGAGCGCGCGCTGCGCCAGTCGCTGATGATGTCGCAGGGCGACCTCGGTATCCTTGTATCCAGGCCGATTTCGGCAACGATGTTATTTTTGGCCGTCGCGCTGTTATGTCTGCCCCTGTTCCGCAGGGCCAATACATGGCGCTTGAAGGCGCTCGAAGAAAACGGCTGACCTGTTCCAGGCGGCCATCACCAGCACCATCCCGTAGACTGAGGAGGATTACCAATGAATATTCGTTCAAACATCATCATCGCAGCCTGTGCCGCTGCGCTTGCAGCCGCACCCGCCTGGGCGCAGTTCAAGCCGACAAAGCCGGTTGAATTCATCGTGCACACGGGACCCGGCGGCGGCGCCGACGTGCTGGCGCGCTTCATGGCGCAGGTCATTGAAAAGGAAAATCTGGCGCCGGTGCGTTTTCAGGTCAACAACAAATCCGGCGGCGGCGGGCTGACCGCGATGGCCTATGTCGCGGAGAAAAAAGGCGACACCCACGCCATCGCCGTGTTCACCGGCAACTGGCTGACCAATCCGCTGACCCGCACCGAAGCCAAGTTCACGGTCAAGGACATGACCCCCGTGGCGCGTCTGGTGCTGGAGCCGGCACTGGTGGCGGTCAAGGCGGATGCGCCGTTCAAGACGCTCAAGGATTTCATCGAAGCCTCGAAAAAAGCGCCGGGCACGATGAAGCAGTCCGGCGGTTCGACCACCAGCCGTGACAATGTGGTGCGCCAGTTGCTGATGAAGGATACCGGCGCGAACTGGGCCTACATCTCGTTTCCGGGCGGCGGTGAGCGCATCGCCGCGCTGCTCGGCGGCCATGTCAACATGATGGTGATCGAGCCGCAGGAAGCCGGTGAACACATCAAGGCCGGCAACATGCGCGTGATTGCCCAGGTGTCGGACAAGCGTCTCGCCGGATATCCGAATGTGCCGACGATCAAGGAAGCCGGTTACGACATTCCGAACGTGGAGCAGGTGCGCGGCATCGTGATGCCTTCCGGCGTTGCGCCGGATGTTGTGGCCTATTACGAAGACCTGTTCCTGCGTCTGAGCAAAACCGCGACATGGCAGAAGTATCTGGAAGAGCAGCAGTTCCAGGACGGTTACATGAAATCTGCCGAACTGGCGAAATTCTTCGACGTGTACACCGACAAGATGCGCGGCATCCTGAAGGAAGCCGGCGCCAAGGTCGTGCGCTAGGGTTTTCGCGAAACAAGCAGCGTTGCAGCGGGGGTGCGCCCCCGCTGTTCTTTTTGATCTGATGGATTGATGAGTCGATGACCGCAAAACTGCCCGAAGTTGCCATAGCCGAACGCCTGGCCGATCAAACCGCCGCGCTGACGGCCGGAAAAATTCCTGAAGCCGTGCGTGCCCGCGCCGAGGAACTGCTGATCGATGTCGTGGGCCTGTGTGTTGCCGCGCGCAATACCGATTACGTGAAAGCGGTGATTGCCGGTGTCGATGCCGGCGGGCCGTGTACCGCGATCGGGCATCAGCAGACGTTCTCCGCCGAATCCGCGGCGCTGATCAACGGCACTGCTACGCACGGCGAGGATTTTGACGATACCTTCGAAGGCGGGCCGGTGCATTCAAGCACGGTGATCGCGCCGGCAGTGCTGGCGGTTGCCGAGCGTTTTGGTTGCGACGGTCGCGATGCGCTGGCCGGCTTTGTCGCCGGTGTCGAGACGCTGTGTCGCTTGTCGATGGTGATTCCGAAGGCCATCCACAAATCTGGTTTTCACCCGACCGGCGTGCTCGGCGCGATGGCGGCGACGCTGGCGGTGGCGCGCACGCTGAAGCTGAACAAACAGCAGACCGTGGATGCACTGGGCATCGCCGGCAGCATGGCCAGCGGCATTATCGAATATCTGGCCGAAGGCGCATGGACCAAGCGCCTGCACGCCGGCTGGTCGGCGCAGGTGGGCATCCAGGCGGCGCGGCTGGGGCAGCAGGGTTTTCTCGGGCCGCGCACGGTGTTCGAAGGCACGCATGGTTTGTTCAACGGTTTTGCGCGCGCGACCGAGGGTAATTACGACGTGCTGACCCGTGACTTCGGCAAGGATTGGTACACTTCGCGCATCACTTTCAAGCCTTATGCCACGGGCACCATGAACCAGCCCTATGTGGATTGCGCGCTGCGCCTGGCGAAGAAGGGCTTTAAAGCGGAAGACGTCACTGACGTGTTGTGCGAAACCGCGGAAGGTTATGTGCACCGGTTGTGGGATCCGCTGCCGTCCAAGCATCGTCCGGCCAATGAATACGCGGCGAAATTCAGCGCGCCGTTCAACATCGCGGTGGCTTTTGTCACCGGCGGTGCAGGGCTGGCGGCATTCACCGAAGAAACTGTGCGCGACCCGCGCATTCTTGCGCTGGCGGCCAAGGTGCGTTACGTCGTTGATCCCAAAAATCCGTATCCGAAAGCCTATACCGGCCATGTGCGCATGACGCTGAAAGACGGGCGCATCGTCGAGGAACGCCAGCCGCATATCCGCGGCGGAGTGCAGGAACCCTTGTCGCGTGCCGACATTGAGGATAAGTTCCGTCTCAATGGTGCGTTCGGCGGCTGGAGTGAAAAGCAGTGCGCGGGTTTTCTGCAGTCAGTGCCTGAATTGTTTGCCGGCAAACTCAATGTGGCGAAATTGCGCGCCTGAGTGAGAAATAAAAAAAGTTAATAAAAACAAGTAGTTATGTTCTTTGCCCGCATCCGCTCGGTATGATAAATTGTCATACCACGGAGGTGCGCCATGAGCAGTGTCAAAGTTGCCATCACCATCGATAGCGGAATGTTGGAGCGCGTCGATGGTTTGGTCGCAAAAAAGTTTTATCCCAACCGCAGCCGGGCCATCCAGTCAGCCGTGTCCGAAAAGCTTGCGCAGATTGAGCGCAACCGCCTGGCTGCTGAATGCGCAAAGCTTGATCCCAAATTCGAGAAAGCGCTGGCTGAAGAAGGCCTGGGACAGGAGCTCGACGCTTGGCCCGAATACTGAGGGGCGAAATCCGCTGGGCCGACCTGAACCCGGTACGCGGCCGCGAACAGGCAGGTTTGCGACCGGTGCTGATTCTCAGTCACGATGTATTCAACGAGCGCTCGGGCACGGTCATTGCGGCGGCGTTGACCAGCCAGTCGCAGAGCGCCGGTTTTCCGCTGACTCTCGAATTGCAAAAGGCAAAGTTGCCGAAGCGCTCATGGGTCAAGATCAGCCAGATTCGCACGCTGGCCGTAGAGCGTATCGGGACAAGACTCGGGTACGCCTCGCCCGAGGAAATCGCGCAGGTCATCGAGGGCGTCAATGAAATTATCGGAATCTGACCGTGACGTTATAATTTGACCGCGGGAGTATTCCTGCAATCACTGGAGTTTTCATGAACAAACGCCTCAGCATCGACATCGTCTCCGACGTGGTTTGACCCTGGTGCTTCATCGGCAAGCGCAAGCTGGAAACCGCGCTGAAACAGTTCGCCGAACTGTATCCCGATGAAGAACCGCCGGCCGTGCGCTGGCTGCCGTTCCAGTTGAATCCCGACCTGCCGGAATCCGGCATTGGTCGTCTCGATTACATACAACGCAAATTTGGCGGTGGTGGCCATGCCAAATACCAGCGTGTCGCCGATGTCGGCAAGACTGTCGGCCTCGACCTGCAGTTCGAGAAAATCGAAGTGCAGCCCAACACCGTCAAGGCGCACCGCCTGCTGCATCACGCCGGAGAACTCGGCAAGCAGGACGCAGTAGCCGAAGCATTGTTCCGTGCCTACTTCATCGAAGGTGCGAACCTGACCGACAGCACCGTGCTTGCCGATTATGCGGCACAGGCCGGACTCGACCGGGAAATGACGCTGAAGTATCTGGAGAGCGGAGCGGATGCTGATGTTGTCGCCAGCGCTGACATCGAAGCACGCAACGCCGGCGTCAACGGTGTGCCGTTTTTCATTTTCAATCGCACCATCGGCATGTCGGGGGCGCAGGACCCGGAAGTGCTGTTGCAGGGGATGCAGCAGGCGATGGCGGGTGAGAAGGGGGCGTAGTTGGCCAACACGAGACTTGGTTATTCTAGCTATGCCTCATAAAAAATCGCCATATCGTGTATCAGCTTGAAGTAAAGCGCTGGCTTGTCGCGCATCGGTTTTCTCCGATTGCTGGCTGGAATGTCTACGTCGATATTGACGCTATGGAACGTGCGAATGGTGGTCAGTATTGTAGGGTGGGCAAAGCGTAGCGTGCCCACGAACGAATGCTGTAGAGGCGATTGAAGCGCCGTAGGGCGTATTAGCGAAGCGTACGCCGTATGTATACGCAGCTTGTATCGCAGGTGTTGACTTTGACATGCGGCGGATTACGTCGCTACGCGGCTAATCCGCCCTACGCTCCTGCCGGGAGCGGGTTACTCAGGAAACGCCGTGCAGCAAGCGTAGTAGTGTAGGGTGGGCAAAGCGTAGCGTGCCCACGAACGAACCCTGTTGATCAGCTTAAGGCGCAGTAACCGAAAGGCATTGCGCTGGATATAGATGGGCGTGGTGGGATGTACAGCAGTTTTTGCACGCAATGCTTTGCGGTGGGCACGCTGCGCTTTGCCCACCCTACATGCGGAAATCAGTGATTCAACCGTTCCGCCACCCTGACAAAATAATCCTCATCCACTTTCAGGTGGCGTGTTTCCCCCGCACGCCGCGACAGCAGAAAATTCATCCGCGCCAGCAGATTGCGGCGTTCCTCCCCGGTGCCGGCGCGTGCCAGCAGTGATTCGATCTCGCGCAGTTCGGCGCAGACCTGCAGCTCGCTGGGCAGGCAGCCGGCGTTTTTTAATATCCGGTAAGCTGCGCGCAATTCTTCCGGAATCAGTTCGTTGTCTTCCGGCGGCAGTGGTGCGCCGGTACCCGGCAGGTTGTCGAATTCGCCGCGCGCGGCAGCTTCGGCAATACGTTGTTCGGCCAGTGTGTCGAGCAGCGAAGGCGGGCCTGGATTGCGCTTGCGCATTACGCGGTCTCCCCGGGGGATTCCCATCGGCGCGCGCTCCTCGCGGACTGCCGGCTCATCGTTTTACTCCAGGTACTGCGCATTCCAGCGCACGTACAGGGCATACGCCGCCGCTTTCATCGCGTATTTGTCGGCGTAGTCTTTGGGATCCAGCGGGTCGTACACATAATAATTGGCGCGGTTGTTGGAGGCGTTGATGAAGTGGCGGATCTTGTCCGGCAGCGTGTAGGGGGGCTGCCACTCAAAATCGTCCTGCGCTTCATAGTGCAGAAACACCGGCAGGATCGGCACACCCGTCCGTATGGAGACATCGAAGGCGCCGGATTTGAACTCCTTGAACAGGCGTCGTCCCTTGCAGCCCCCTTCGGGGTAGAGCGCGATGTTGCGCCCGGCGTTGACGGCCTCGACCATGGTCTGGATGACCTGATGCCGCGATTCCGGATTATCGCGATCCACGAACAAGGTGCCCGCCGTTCTGGCAATGCGCCCTGCGATGAACCAGTCCTGCACCTGGAGCTTGGCCAGCGACACCACGTTGAACACCGCCGGAATGCCGATGTCCTCGAAAGCCGAAGGATGATTGGCGATGAGGATGTAGCGCTGCGGCAGGCGTTTGCGGTTTTTCTGATGCACGCGGATATCGACATCGAGCGCGCGCACGAATGCCCGGCACCACACGGGAAACAGGCGCGCCACCGGATGTTTGCCGGGCCACGGCAGCCAAGCCAGCACATAGACCAGCAGGCTGACCAGCATGAAATCCATCCAGCCCAGGCATTTTCGCAACCATCGCAGCAGCAGCAACATCGGTTTTGTCCTTTAGAGCCTGTTATGGACTTATTCGGAATGCAAAATTTTTCCCTCATCCCCACCCTTCTCCCGGAGGGAGAAGGGCTTTTTCCCCTCTCCCTCCGGGAGAGGGCTAGGGTGAGGGGGGGCGAAATAAGCAATTAATTTAATTGAATAAATTATAAAGTCCATCACGGTTTCTAGAGCATGAGCAGAAAATTGCGCACGACCCGGATCTGGTCATCGCTCATCAGCGCCGGTGCGTGGCCGATGCCTTCGAATTCGACCAGTTCCGGCCGCGGGCCGCGCTGCGTCATTTGCACGGCAATGTCTTTTTGCAGCAGATCGGATACCGCGCCGCGCAGCAGCAGCGTGGTGCAATGGATCGCGTCGTAATAATTCCACAGCTCGATGTCGCGGGCC